>JAYPLH010000004.1:0-16220 GCA_038365355.1 Fidelibacterota bacterium | reverse complement strand
TCTTTAGACGAAGCAATTAAAATGTCTAATGCAACAAAATATGGTTTAGGATGTACAATTTTCACAAGAGACATTGAGCGTGCTATGAATGCGGCAGATAAAATAAAATCAGGCACAGTTTGTATCAACAGCCCTTTGATGGAAAATATCGCAGCTCCTTTTGGAGGTATGAAACAGTCCGGGATTGGTCGCGAACACGGTATTGAAGCCTTAGATGAATTTAGAGAAGCGAAACATATTTATATTGATTATGAACACTCTAAAAAAAATTGGTGGTTTTAGAATAAGTAACATGGGAAAACATCAAAACTTAGAAAACTTATGGATGCCATTTTCCGCAAATCGATCTTTTAAAGCCAGACCAAGGTTAATGAATGAAGCAAAAGGCGTGTATTATAAAAAGATTGATGGAACATCAGTTTTAGATGGAACTTCTGGACTTTGGTGCTGTAATGCTGGGCATAATCATCCTAAAATTGTCAAAGCAATCCAAAGCCAGGCTGAGAAATTAGATTATGCGCCTTCATTTCAAATGGGACATCCACTAGGATTTAAAGCAGCAGAAAAGTTATTAGAGCTTGCTCCTTCTAGTGATTTTCAATATGTATTTTTTACCAATTCCGGTTCTGAATCAGTGGATACTGCATTAAAAATTGCTCTTGGTTATCAGCAAAATAGAGGTAAAACAGATAAAATGATTTTAGTGGGACGGGAGAGAGCCTACCATGGTGTCGGGTTTGGTGGGATATCGGTTGGAGGACTACCATTAAATAAGCAGCATTTTTCGTTACTTAAGAATGTTGATCATATAGTCACAACCCATAATCTTGAAAAAAATGCATTTAGTAAGGGAATGCCGGAATGGGGTGGTGATCTAGCTGAAGATTTAAATCGTATTATAGAAAAACATGGAGCGGAACAAATTGCCGCTTTTATTACAGAGCCTATGGCAGGGTCAACAGGTGTTTTAATACCACCGAAAGGATATTTGAAAAAAATTAGAGAAATATGTACAGAACATGATATTTTACTCATATTTGATGAAGTTATAACTGGGTTTGGAAGATTGGGGGCTCCTTTTGCTTCTCACTATTTTGATGTAATTCCCGATATGATTGTTTGTGCTAAAGGGCTTACCAGTGGAACGGTGCCCATGGGAGCAGTGATGGTTAAACAGGAAATTTATGATGCCTTTCAAGAAGGCGATCCAAAATTAATTGATTTTTTTCATGGGTATACTTACTCAGCGCACCCTCTGGCGGCAGCAGCTCTTATTGCAACTCTTGAAGTGTATCATGAAGAAGGTTTATTTGATCAGGCAGCAAAGATTGCACCTTATTGGGAAGAAGCGCTTCATTCTTTAAAAAATGTAGATAATGTGATTGATATTCGTAATCTTGGCTTTGTAGGAGGAATTGAAATGTCAACACAGGATGGGAAAATTGGGAAGAGAGGTTACAATGTTTTTGAAAAAGCATTTCATGATAAAAATGTTTTGCTACGATTTACAGGAGATATTATTGCACTTTCTCCACCACTTATTGCTAAAGAAGATCATGTTGATCAAATAATTGATTCCCTAAGAGAAATTATCCCTTTTTATTAACCTAATGTATACTCAATATAAATGTTCATTGTTAAGGGTTTTGATATTTAAAATAATTACCTTTTAAAAAGAGATAATTACCATGAAATGTAAAAATTATATAAATAACGAATGGGTAAATGGATTAGATGGAAACAAATTTGATGTTGAAAACCCTTTCACTGAAGAAATTATTGCTCAAGTACCTAGAAGCTCTGATAAGGATGTAGATATGGCGGTGAAAGCTGCTAAAAGTGCTTGGAAGAATTGGAAAATATTGGGCTCGTTAGATATGAGAGATTTGATGCGTGAGGTAGCAGTAAAGAGCCGATCTTATGATCACGAAATTGCTAAGATTATTGCAGCAGAGAGTGGTAAACCATTAATTGAGTGTTTAGATGAGATTGAATGGATTGCTTCAATATTTGAATACTATTCTGAAATAGGTAGAGATCAACGTGGTAGAGTTGTTGCACCCGTAACGCCGAGGTCTATGAGTATGGTTGTAAAAGAAGCTTATGGAGTTGTAGGGTGTATAGTTCCATGGAACTACCCTCTTCTTCTTATGGCATGGAAAGTGGCACCTGCTCTTGCGGCTGGGAATACTGTTGTAGTAAAACCATCAGAAATTACTCCTCTATCGATAATGATCTGGTTAGAAAAATGTTGTGATCATTTGCCCAATGGTATTCTGAACATGGTAACAGGATTTGGCGAAACCGGTGCAGCTTTGGTGGAGCATCCAGATACAAGGGTAATTGCTTTTACAGGCTCCGTGGATACTGGGAAAAAAATTGCTTCCATGGCAGCAACACAATTAAAAAAAACTAGTTTAGAATTGGGAGGTAATGACCCCATTATTATATGTGATGATGTGGATGTAGAAATTGCTGCCAAAGGAACGGCATGGGGAGGACTCTTAAATGCGGGGCAGGTTTGCACCTCCCTGGAACGTGTTTTTGTGATGGAATCAATAGCTGATTCTTTTATTGAGGCTGTTGTAGAAGAGGCAAAAAATGTACGGTTGGGTGACCCTATGAATGGGAAAACAGATATGGGGCCAATGGTTTCTTTAGCTCAATTAGAAAAAACGGAAGCAAAAGTAAAACAAGCAACAGACGAAGGCGCACGACTATTGTGCGGTGGTAATCGTCCTAAACGTTTTGATAGAGGATATTTTTTTCAACCCACTGTCTTTGATAAAGTTGAAAGTAATATGTCGTTGATGAATATTGAAACGTTTGGGCCTATCATACCAATTCAAAAAATAAAAACCTTGAATGAAGCTATTGATCTTGCGAACAATTCTGTTTACGGTCTTGGGTGTAATATTTACACTAATGATATGGAAAAAGCTCTTACAGCTGCGGATGATATTAAAGCAGGCTCTTTTTGGATAAATGATCCTTTGACAGATAATGAGGCTGCACCTTTTGGAGGCATGAAAATGTCTGGTGGAGGAAGAGAGCTTGGTATTGAAGGCTTAGACGAGTTCAGGGAGTCTAAACATATTTTAATAGATTATAAGATTAGAAAAAAAGACTATTGGTTTCCGTATAATTTAGAAGAAGGTAGAAAAACATAGCTGATGCAAATAAAAATAAAAACCGACATCCCAGGACCTAATTCATTAAAATTAAGTAGAGATAGATCTAAAAACGTTGCGAACGGTCATGGTTCTGTTTGTGGAGTGTATATTGATAAAGCAGAAGGATCAAATTTGGTAGATGTAGATGGTAATGTATTTATTGATTATGCAGGTGGGATAGGTACTATGAATGTTGGTCATTCCCATCCCAGAGTTATAGAAGTTATCGAAAAGCAAATTAAAAAATTTATCCATCCTTGTTTTACCGTTGCACCTTATGAGCTGTATAACAAACTTGCCAAAAGATTATCAGATTTAGTTCCTATTTCTGAAGATTGTAAAGCTGCATTTTTTAATTCTGGGGCGGAAGCAGTAGAAAATGCTATAAAAATATCTAAATCTTTTACTGGAAGAAATGGGATTCTTGTTTTTTCTCATGCCTACCATGGAAGGACACAAATGACAATGTCCATGACATATAAAGTAGATCCATACAAAAAGGGTTTTGGCCCTTTTCTTTCCAATATTCATCGCCTTGAATTTCCTGAACACAATATTGATTTATCTGACTTAGAATTTGATCCCCAAAAAATAGCTTGTATGGTTATTGAACCTGTTGCAGGTGAAGGAGGGTTCATTCCAGTTTCACAAGAGGCTATGAGTTCCTTAAGAGGTTTTTGTGATAAACATTCTATTGTAATGGTTGCAGATGAGGTGCAAACAGGTTTTGGTAGGACTGGTACCTTATTTGCCATGGAGCAGTTTGGGGTGGAGCCAGATCTATTTACTCTTGCAAAATCTATCGCGGGAGGGTTGCCCTTAAGTGGAGTTGTGGGGAAATCTAAAATTATGGACGCCGCACATGTAGGAGGTATTGGAGGAACTTATGGAGGTAATCCAGTTGCTTGTGCATCCGCTTTGGCTGTTTTAGATGTTATGGAAGAGGAAGAATTGCCAAAACGTGCATCTAAGATTGGGAATGAAGTATGTAAAAAAGTTGAAGGGATTATGGATCAATGTCCATGGATTGGCGGTGTTCGTGGTATGGGGGCAATGCAAGGGATTATCATTATTGATCCAGAAACTGGAGTTGCTGATAAAAAGCGTACGATGAGAATACATCAGCATGCTTTAGAAAATGGTTTGATAATGATAACGGCAGGAACGGATGGTAATATTATTCGTACCCTTATGCCGTTAATAATTAAAGATGATGAGCTAAATGAAAGTCTTGAAGTTCTTTCGGATGCTCTTATTAATGCTTAAAGGGAAAAAAATGGGAAAAATTAATTTTAAAAATTATGGGCATCAGAAAAACTGGATTTCAGGAAGTTATGTTGATTCAATTTCTACAAAAAAAATTTCTGTGGTTTCACCTTATTTTGATAAAGAAATTGCTACCGTGTCAGATTCAAATATAAATGATCTAAATCTTGCAGTTGAAAAATCAAAATCAATATTTCCATATTGGTCTAAGCTAAATATACGTGATAGGGCGGAAGTGATGTTCCAATTAAAATCGATTTTGGAAAAAAACATGGAGGAACTTTCTTGTTTAATTGCTTTGGATAATGGAAAGACAGTAGAGGATGCAAAAGGAAGTATTCTTAGAGGAAAGGAGGTTGTTGAATTTGCTACATCATTGCCCTCCTTACTTAATGGTGATTCATCTCAAGTCGCAGACGGAATTACTTGTACTCTAAGTTATGAACCAATAGGGGTAGTAGCCGGGATTACACCCTTTAATTTTCCAGCGATGGTTCCATTATGGATGATTCCTATAGCAATTACAACTGGAAATTGTTTTATTTTAAAACCATCTGAACAGACACCGCTCTCTGCGTTGAAAATTGCAGAATATTTAAAAGAAGCAGGTTTACCAGATGATGTGTTTCAGGTTATCAACGGGTCCCGTGATATAGTTGAAGGAATAAGCGATCATCAAGATATTGAAGCTGTTGCATTTGTTGGCTCTTCAAAAATTGCAAAAATTGTTTACTCTAGATCAACTGCATTGGGGAAACGTGCTCTTTGTCTGGGCGGTGCTAAAAATCATATGATAGTAGTACCAGACGCAGACTTAAATTCAACAGCTAAAGGTCTTTTAGCCAGTTCAATGGGAAGTGCTGGACAAAGATGTATGGCTGCAAGCGTTGCGGTTGGTGTTGCAAATATTGATCCTATTATTCAACAATTAGTTAAAGAGGCAAATGAATTCAAACTTGGAGTTGATATGGGTACCATAATAAGTAAAGAAGCTTTTGATCGAATAACCAAATACATAGATGAAGCTGAAAAGATGGGGGCTGATATTTTAATTGATGGAAGAAATGCAACGCCGCCTAAAGATTATGAAAATGGATATTGGTTAGGGGTGACGATTCTGGATAATGTGAGTCCTGATTGGCCATGTGCTCAAGAAGAAATTTTTGGTCCAGTTCTATCCATTATAAGAACAGAATCATTAGAGCAGGCTATGAAGATTGAAAATGATAATACATATGGAAACGCAGCTGCTGTTTTTACCACATCAGGTGAAATTGCGAAAACAATATCAGAAAACGCATCGGCGGGAATGATTGGAATCAACATCGGAGTACCGGTGCCAAGAGAGCCTTATAGTTTTGGTGGATGGAATGAATCTAAATACGGGCATGGAGATATCACTGGGAAAAGTGGGGTTCACTTTTGGACAAATTTGAAAAAAGTAACTGCTAGATGGCCCGAGTCGGAAGAACCGTGGAAAAAATACTTTTAATAAAAGTCAAACCATTTTGAATCTAAATCAGGCCATTCATCATTTTCTGCTTGTTCGGCTTTATCTACCCAGTTTCTCTTGCCACTCCACTTTTTGATTTTAAATCGATATACTGAAGTTTGGTTTAATTCCTGTTTTGTAACCCCACGGTAGTCTTTATCTGGCTTCATATCACCAAAGTATTTCTGAAGAAGTCCATTTAGAATTTCTTTTTTCTCATCTATTTTTTGAATTACCATTATTGTACCAAATGCTATAACGCACTCGTATTGAAAGCTCATTTCTAGTGCTAAATTAGAAGGTAAAAGTTTTCCAGATCTAAAACATTCGAAACTTGCATTTGATTGCTTTTCCGCATTGTATCTCATCCTTCCATATGCGTTAGAATGAAAATATATTTCATGTCTTTTTGAGCTATACCAAAAAGAGGAAGGATTTATAAATGGTTGATTTTTATCCATGGTTACAAAATGCCCAACCTGAACCTTTTTTAAAAAATGAATGATCCATTTATCATCCATCTCTAAGTTTCGAATTCTCGATTGGTTTATAGGGTTTTTATTTGGATTGTAGGACAAAAGTTTTACTCCTCTTCTGGCATTACAGCACCACATTGATTACAATATTTTGCAAGTCTTGATTGTCGATCATCATTACAAACGATACATGTTCTTGTGTATTTGTCTTTGGTAAAGTTCATTGAAGATGTAACAATACCAGTAGGAACAGCTATTATCGAATATCCCATAATCATGATTATTGCTGCTATGAATTGGCCAATATTTGTTACGGGTGAAATATCTCCATAGCCAACTGTTGTTAGCGTCACAATTGCCCAATAGATACTCCTAGGGATACTATCAAATCCTGACTCTTCTCCTTCTATTAAATACATAATGGAACCCAGAACGATTACCAAGTTTAGCAAGAAAAATAAATATACAAATATTTTTCGTTTACTTGCTATCATCGCTTGCCGAAGTAGTTCTGCTTCTCCCATAAATTGAACTAGTTTTAATACTCTAAAAACTCGTAGAACACGTAAAATCCTGATTACAGAAAAGACCCCTGCTCCTGGAATAAAAAAACTAATATAAGTTGGCAAAATCGCTAAAAAGTCAATGATACCAAAAAAGCTGAAAATATAACTTGAGGGTAAACGAATGCAATAAATTCTAAGTATATATTCAAGGGTAAATAAAATAGTAAAAATCCATTCTATTTGAACAAAAACTTTCCCATATGCATCATGGTATTCTGAAACACTGTCCAGCATTACTATCAATACACTTGAAGTGATAGCAAAAATCAGTAAAATATCAAAGAGTCGTCCGCCAAAGGTTTCTGTACCAAAAATGATCTTTTTTAATTGATCTTTGAATTTAACCATTATGAATCAAATACATCGTAATGGAAAATAAGCTGAGAATTGAATCATAAGGAATAAAAAAATTTTAGTGATTTAACAATTATCTATTCTTTTTTAGAATTGATGGCCTCACTTAATATTTTAATGTCATTATCATATGAGTCCGGAAGAAGTGGTCCGAAAGAGAATCTAAAAAAATGTTTAAGATGGGAATCATTGCCTAAACGGTGCATATCACAGTCTGTACCTTTTAATATTGCTGCACCCTTTTGAAATAATTTTTCATTTAATTTTTCCGCAGTAAGGGTATCTGGAAGCTTACACCAATGATAAAAACCACCATCACCAGAAAACAATTCTAATCCTAATTCTAAAAAACCTTTTTCATATTTTTTACGTTGTTCATCGTAGAAACGAGAAATACTATCTCTTGCTAATTCTATCCTTTTTTTGTCAAATAGTTTTAGAGCATACAGTTGTGATGGTTGTGATACACCTCCCATTCCGAAAGAAGAAAAATTCCCAAGAATATCAATATACTTTTTTGCTGCAACTACCCAACCAATTCGAATACCAGGTGCTTGTAAACCTTTTGTAGCCGCTCCTGCCACAAAAATATTAGAATTGTTAATATTATTTACAAACTTTAAAGAGCTTATTGGAGGCGTATGAAAAAATTCATATGCCTCATCGAAAAGAATTCCATGGCCACTCGCTTCAGCTTTTTCTATTAGTTCTTTTAATTCATCTTCTTTTCTTGTTATTCCAGTTGGATTACAAGGATTGCTTAGCAATAAGAGTTTGCGTTCATTGGTATTATCCCCAAAGTATTCATCCGTAGTTGGGGAAAAAGTATTTTCTTCTGTACTCTCAATCAATTTGTAATCCCGTTTAAAAAAACGAAGCATATCATAGTAGGGTGTATACTCAGTAGATGCAATGTGTACTTTAATATCAGATTTAAGGAACATCAATAAAGCAGTTAACCCAGGCCTACCTCCTGCAAAAATCATTATGTTTTCATAGTCTAAAGATGAATTATAATAATGGTTATAATATTCAGCAATTGTTTGACGAAGCTCGGGATGTCCCCAAGCCTTAGGGTATTTTAAGTCTGTTGAAACAATTGATATGGATTTAGGCATTTCAGGTCCACCAGGAATTTGAGATGTAAGTGGATAACCTTGACTCCATGGGTGCGTACCTTTTTCCCCCATATATGTTCCAAAAGAGTTTAAGAACTTGTAAAGTGTTTCATAAATTCCCATTGGAGGAACATGAGTTAAGAAGTCATTTTTATTCTGCATGTGAAGTCTCTATTGGTGTAAACATTTTTCCTATTTCTGTGTTCCCATTTGCTCGGTATCTTTGGCCCGTTTCTAAATCTTCAATGATCCACTTTGTTGGACATTTTGTTTTTATAATAAGATTAATAGAGCTCTCATGCTCTTCTGCTGATTCGCCATTTTTTAGTTTTCGGAATTTTTTCATTTTATAATATTTCCTATTTTTAAAAATTTTTCATGCCATTCTACAAATTTAATTTCTCTTTTAATAGATAGTATACTCATTATTTTACTAAGTCTGATTTATCCGTGTATTGATTATGTCCTCGTGTGACACCAATTTTTTTCGGTGGATAGTCTTGTTTTTTTGTTATTACTCCATTCTTGTCCCACCATGCCCAAAGACCTACAGGTTCACCATTTTCAAAATACCCATTGGTTGCTTTTATTCCATTTGAATACCATCGTGAATAAGAACCATTCAGTATTCCATTTGAGTAGTTATAGCGCCATTCTTTTTGTCCATTTGTATAAAATAAACTTACAGCTCCATCTAGGTTCCCATTTTTATAATTTTCAACAAGAACTCGTTTGTTAGGATGAAATTCCTTCCAAGTACCATGTTTTTTACCATCAACCAAATTTCCAAGGAATCTTTTCTTATAATTATTTAGTTCATATACACCAACTACAGATGGTAGTTTTTTATCTCCTGTTAATTTGTAAATGCCATCTATTTTCATTAATGAATCTATGTTGTATTGTTTTTGCGGATAAATAGCGGCATGTGCTAAAAAGAATAAATTGAATGCTAAATTTATTTTTATCATTTTTTTATAAATCCCCAAATTCCTTGGACAGTTGCAATCAAACCAATTAAAAGTGGAATAAATAATAGTTTTTGAATTGATATAGAAGTGATAATTATTCCAAGTATAATAAAAAATATGTTTACAGTTTTTTTTGTCATTTTTTTAATTAATATTTTAAACCAACTTTATATCGAACGATGTCCATTATCTCCATTACGGAAATGCTGTCAGAATGTGTCATTTTTTTAGATTCTATATTATTATTTAGTATACAGTTTTGCATTTCTAAGGCTTGCTCTCGAAGCCCATGTCCATGATAACTTTCTTCATATGTAATTTCTTTTTGATTTTTACTTATCACTTTTATAGTGGTTGGAGCATAAAACGTAGGATCAATCTCTATCCACCCCTCTTCTCCTGAAATAACTGCCCGATTTGGATGAGAGTCATACATAGTGCAACTTAGATTTGCAATTTCTCCGTTATTATATTCAAAAATCATAGATGTTTTCGCATCAATTCCCTCTTTGGTAAAAATAGATTTTGCTAGGATATTTTTTGGGGTTCCCAGTATCATTTGAGATAATGAAACTACATATATTCCCAAATCTAGGAGAGCGCCACCCCCAAGTTCTTTTGTCCATAGCCTCGGGTTTTTAACACCTTTTAAATTTTGCCCATGGCATGCGTAAAGGGAGTGTACTTTACCAATAGGATCATCTTTTAGTATTTTTTTTAAAAAATCTATATGTGGAAGGTATCGCATCCACATAGCTTCTAATAAAGCGGTATTATTTTTTTTTGAAGCCGAAACCATATTTTGTGTTTCTTGTAAATTCATAGAGAGTGGTTTTTCGCACAAAACAGGTATTCTATGCTGCAATGATTCAATAGACTGTTTTGCATGCAAAGTATTTGGCGTTGCTATATAGACAGCGTCAATATCTTTATTTTTAAAAAATAGTTTTTCTTTATTAAAAGGCTTGCAGCCTTTATAATTAGAAGAAAATTTTTTTGCTGTTTCCAAATCGCGGGATAGAACAGATTCAACCACATGGTTGTCTAAATGTTGCAAATCATTTGCAAAGGCATTTGCTATCCCACCGGTTCCGATAATGCCCCATTTAAATTTTTTTTTCATATTTTCTAAATATCAGAGTATTGGAGATTGAAATTTAATTTTAATATATTTCGCGCCGATTATATATAGAAAAAATAAAGAACTATTTACTTTAAATCTAAGAATGTTATGAACGAATCATTAATTATATTAAATATTGGTTATGCGCTGACTTTTATTGCGTTAGCAATAAGAGAGGTCCTGTGGCTGAGAACAACCCTAACAGCTGCACAGATTTCTCTTTTTACATATCATTATTTTTACGCTGGAAATATTTCTGCAGCATTTTGGACCGCGATTTTTGTTTTGGTCAATACATATAATATTGTCAAAATTTTATTAGAAAGAAGACCAAAAATAATTCCTGATGAAATACGAGATTTGTATGAAGGAATTTTCAAAAATTTAACTACAAGTGAATTCCTTTATTTTTGGAATATGGGTACAATAAAATCTGTGACAGATGGTTATTTTATTCATTCAGGAGAAAAACAAGATAATCTTTTATTAGTATTATCAGGTAATGTTGAAGTTGAAGTAAACGAAAAACCAATCGCCATTTTAGAAAGAGGATCTTTTATCGCTGAAATTAGTTTTTTAACTGGAGAACCTGCGTCCGCTGATGTGCATGCAAAAGGTGAGGTGATATTTATTTCATGGAAAAGTGATCGGTTGAAAAACTTACAGCACGAAAATTCTAGTTTTTGGATGAAATTACAGCACGCGCTTTCAGAAGATCTTATTCGAAAAGTTAAACCTCAAGCTAAAAGAGAATCTCAGATAGAAGATGATTGATAATAACTTTTACTTTTTTTACTTGGCATCCAAAAATATTACATGAATAGGTTTTTCAGTTTATGACTCGAATTCTTCTTGTACCAAATCATTCATTAATTCTTTTTGGTGGAAGTATTGAACAAAATTCATATTCTTCATTTCTTGAGAACTTTTTAGACTTGATGAACAATCAAAGACAGGATGTGTTTTGGTATATTCTATTACCAAAACTAAGATTAAATGAAAAAAAATTATATAATAACATTAAGAAAAAACTAAATTCGAATAATTCCTTTTTTATTAGTTTAGAGGTACCTAAATATCCACAAAACCAAATTCATTTCAATGTAAATGAATTAAGACAAAAATTAAAATGGAGAGATTATCCAATTGATCTAGTTTTTTGCCATCAGTTAGAAATAACCAAAAACTTGAAATTATTTTTTAAAAACGATACCAATTTAGATCCCCCAATTATAGGATATTCTCATTTGATGGAATTACCAAAATTAGATTGGAAAGGGATTTTTGAATATAATATTCTAGGAATCACAGATATGGTTGCTTGTTTCGTAAATACCGATTTTCAAAAACAGTTAATTATTGAAGAGGCTCGAAAAATATTTAGTAGCTCAATTTGTGGGATTCTTAAAGAAAAATTAGAAGTATTACCAAAACTTGTAATTCCTAGTGATATAAGACCAAGTAAGACCGGTAACTACCAGAAAATTATTTATTGGGGGGATATTGCTGGTAGAACGAAAAGTTTTATTGAATTTCGATCTTCTATAGAACAATTAAGAAAAAAAAGAACGGATTTCAAAGTTTGGGTACCACTCCTAAAAGATAACAATCAATTTCTTAAAAACGATTGGGTTATAAATAATAATAGCATTAATAAAAGAATCTTTCTTAAATATTTGAGGAATTGCTGTGTTGGTGTTTCACCAAAAAGGCAATTTCACGATTGGGATAAAACCATTTCCCAAGGTATTAAGTCTGGGATTCCTTTTATTATCTATGATTCCGTGGTATCTAAAAGCCTATATGGGGAATCTACTTTTTATAAATCAAATAAAGATTTGATATCGCTCTTAAATAGATATTTAGATGATTCACAATTTAGAAATTCAATTGTAGAGAAATTGATTGGAGAATTAATTAATAAGCATAATTTTTTAAAAAAAGTAAAAGTAATTGATCGCTTGATTAATAAAACCTTAAAAGGTGTAAAGTCTGTTCATAATAAAAGAACAAAGGAAATAATTAACTTAATACAAAAACATAAAGTTATATCTCACAAAGATCTTTTGAGTCCGAGATATTTAAATTGGGATACTAATGAGGATTTTTTAGGATATAGAAAAGCAATTTTAAGTTCGGGCAAAATTAAAGAAATAAAGTTTTCAACAATTAGAACGAGTTCAAAAAAACAAAGATATCCATGGAAAGTAGAATATAAGTTTCAGAGATGATTCCGTAGGTAAATTTTCAATGAAGAAAAGTTTGACTTCTATAACATTCGCAATGTTCATTTAATTGATTTATTAATTTGTCAAAATCTTTTGTTAAAGATTTAATATACAAGTTTATACTTTTTGAATGTATATCAATATCTTCCTCAAGATTTGATATTTTGGCTCGATTCTCTTTTATCAGCATATCATGCTGTTTTTCTTGCTCCCAAATTTTGATAATCTCATTTTCGATTGCGTTTAATTGAGACGAATTAGATCCAATAAAGATAAAAAATGAGCTTATAAAAACTGATCCGGTAATAAAACCTTGTAAGTATGATTTCATTTATAATCCTATTTTTATTTATTTTGAGTTATTATCAATGATGTTTATCAAAATAAATATAGCTTTAATATTTTTTAAAAAATAAAAAATAGTGAACAAAACCAAATTATCAGTTGCCAATAGTTTTCTCAAATATTTATACTCTTTAACCTTTTTTCGGTAAAAAATTTTTAAAAGATAATTTTTGAGAAAAAAGAATGACAAATGCATTAAAGTTGGTGAAAAATCAGCTTTTGGAAAGGCTTCGGGTTGGCGCTAGAAGCCTTTTCTGCTTTTTATACCTAAATTTTTTAAATTTAATAGTTCATTGAAAATTGGGGGCGACCGGTATCGACGATATATGAGATGTGTCGAACTGCAAGCGGAGGATGACAGTTCCCTCCTTAATCATCTGTTACAACTATAAATGCCGATTACGGCTATATGGCTGCAGCTTAAGTCTAGCGGCCCGTCCTAGTGTAGATGAGTCTATGGTCTTAACTAAGGGCGTCACTAACATAGGCTAGTCTCAAATATGCTTTCGAATTTGAGATAAAATATAAGAAAGCTAGTTTAGTTTTGTTTTTGTTCCTGATACAAAATTAAATAAAAAATGAATCAGGAAACTAAGCTTGTAGATGTTTTTCATTACTCTATTTCGGACGGGAGTTCGATTCTCCCCGCCTCCACAAATATTAAAAACTAATTTTTGTAAAAATACTTGGAGTGATTCCAAACATCGATATATCCTTTATGGAGAGTTCTCTGGAGAATGGATTATATCTTTTATGAGCTATATTTTTTTTATTATAAAGATTGTATATTGAAAATCCAAGTTCAATTCCAACTTTTGATACTTCAATATTTTTAACAAGGCTTATATCAAGGTGATGTGAGGATTTGACTCTTTCATTATTATATTTTCCTTTTGAAAATATTTCATAACCTGATCCAGATTCTACGTATAAGTTTTCTAAACTAGTAAATGGACGGCCTGAAGAAAAAACCCATGACGCAGACAGGTTTGTATTAAAAATTTGCCCTAACGCTACAATTTTTAGTTCATGATTTTTATCATAGTCAGCAAAAAATAGTTTTCCTTCGTTAAAGTCTGACAGTTGATATTTAGTATTACTATTGTGATATGATATCCATCCGGTAATCATGCCAGATTTTTTTCGAAATTGAATTTCTAATCCTTCAATTTTTCCATATCCAGGGTCTATATTTTCATTATTATTAGATAGATAGTCTTCAAAAGAAAATGACCATTCCGGTTTGAAAAAGTTACTTAGACTTTTTAAGTAAAAAGTTGTTGATAAATTATAATCATTTTTGTTCCAATGGATTCCAGATTGAAAATTTTTAGATAAAATTGTTGGGATTTTAGATGAGGATAAAAACCTACTGTTTATATTGAAATTTGAATTGTTTTCTTTATCTAGTTTATGGATGAATTGGTTATGCTCTCCATAAGATAATTCTAAGGATAGGTTTTGTTTAATTTTGTAGATAATTGAAATGCGTGGTTCAAAGTAAAGTTTGTCTAGATTATCAAAATATGAATATCTAATACCAGTGTCAAATTTCCAGCGGTTTTTTAATGACCAAGAGTTCCTTATAAAAAAGGAATAAAGATATCCATTTTGGGTTATAAAAGAAGTATTTAAAGAGGAATTTTCAGTGTTCTTATTTTTAAAATGTGTTGAAAAGTAGGTTTCTTCAAACCCTATAGAGAGATTATGGTTTTTCATGTTTCGGTATTGTTGAATAAACCGAATACTATGGTCTGATAAAGAATGGAATTTATTAGCAGTTCCAACTATGGAAATATTATTACTCTGCGGTGAGGATTGTATAGAAGAATAATTATTTTCATAAGAATAATTTGAAATACTCAATTGGGTACTGTATTTATTATTCCACTGAGAATAAATATTAATACTTTGCCCGAGGTTTTTAAATGAATTTTTTTCTTCAATATATGCAGTATCAGACTCTAAAATATTACTAAAACCATAATAACTTCTATCCTCAAAGATAGAGTCGCTACTGCTAATTAAAGTAAAAGTAGCCCTGTGTTTTGAGTTAATTAAATATGAAAAACGATTAAAAAAATCTTCATAGGAAGAAAATAAATCGTATTTGGTATTTTGGTTTATATTTTGCTCTCCAGTTTCTGTTATTAAGTTAAACTTATTATTCACTGTCATGTATTTTTCAATTGATTCGTATACTTTTGAAAATTGATTTGAGGGTCTAGATCTTCTAAAGTTAACTATTGCACTACCTTTTTTAAGGATTGGAATCTCAGCTGAAATTCCACTGCTCATTAAATTGCCATATAATGACCCTCCATATTTATAATTATTTCCAGAGCGGCTCATTAATTCAATAACACTAGAGGTTCGTCCTCCAAAATTTGCAGGGATATGTCCTCTGAAAATCTGAACATCTTTAATAGTCTCTTTAGAAATACTACTTAAAAATCCAAACATGTGACTAGTTTGATATAAAGTCATTCCATCAAGTGTAATTAGATTTTGATCTGGAGATCCTCCACGTATATAAAGGTTAGATGTAGATCCTAAAGCAAGTTGGACTCCTGGTAAATACTGGATAGATCGAAATATATCGACTTCCCCTAAATTTGGAAGTGTAGATACATGTTTAGGTGAAAAAGAAATTTGTCCAGGTATATTAGAACCATCCATAAATTCTCTATTGGCACCTAAAATTGAAATTTCATCAGAATTAATTACTTTCGGGTTTAATTTGATTTCATGAAATACATTTTCATCTTTAGGGAACGTTAATTTTTTAATTACTGTTTCATATCCGATGTAAGAGACTACTAATGTACATAAATCTGTTGATACTCTAGGTATTGAGAAAAATCCATTTTGATTTGATATATCACCAATATTAACGTTAGGGATATGAACATTCGCATAAGAAATGGGTTCTCCTGATTCTCTATCTATAGACTGGCCGTATATTGAAAAAACAGTCTTTACTTTCTTAAAGTATACTACAAATTGATTTCCGAATTTTTCAAAAGTTAAACTTGTCCCTTTAAGAACAGATGATAATGCTTCTTCGCTATCGCAATTTTCACAAGTACTTGAATTAGTGTATTCGTC
>JAYPLH010000153.1:0-4968 GCA_038365355.1 Fidelibacterota bacterium | reverse complement strand
CTCTAGATTCTCTACCAGAATTTCCTATATACTCTCTATACTTAACAGAACCTACTTGAAAAGCATTTGGGTATAAATGCATATATATCTTATCAAGAGAATCTGGTGAATTGTTCGTGTATTTGATAGTGGATTTACCCGTGATTTGTCTAATCGAATCATGCAGAACAATATCCATATCGTAATCAACTTTCTGCTGCCAATAACTATCAATAGGGTCCGAAAAAAGCTTAGCTGGTACTAAACCAAATAAAATTATTTTACGATATGATATAAGTTTTTGTATAGTTAACAATGATAAATATAATGTAGAATTAGAGAAACTTTTTCAAGTCGTTATAGAATATTGCTTCAGACCTAGGCCCAACATATCTTTTTTGGATTACACCTTCTCTATCTATAATAAAAGTAGTTGGAATCCCTGTGATTCTTTTTCCAGTTGCCTGCCCATAAAGAGCTGTAACTGTCTGCGTCTCATTTCCTTTAATATCGGTTAATAATTTATAATTAATTCCCCATTTATCAGCGAAGGCTTTAATATTTTCAGGAGGACCAGAAGTTAAGGTTACACCTACGATTTCTAATCCATCTTTTTTGTGTTTTTTCATCAAATTTATAAAATCAGGTATTTCTTTTCTGCAGGGACCACACCATGTACCCCAAAAGTTAAGAAGAACAACCTTACCTCTCATTTGATCAAGAGTAACCGTATTGCCTTCCAGGTCAGCTAAACTAAAGTCAGGCGCAAGTAGCTCACTACTTTTATCTTGTTTATTTTTTCCATTTTTAGTCAGTGTTTTATTCTTCTGCTGGGCAGTACTATTATCACATCCAGTTAAACTCATTATAAAAACTAGCCCAATAAGAAAAAGAATTTCCACCTTGGTGATTTGCTTTAAGATCATATTATTTTTCATTGTAATCCCTTTTTGAAAATTTATTGGCTCCCTTTTCAAGAAACTGAGAGAAACCTTTTGGAATATATCCGCCAGTATCTGCAAGTGTAGACTCATCAAAAGGATCTAAAATTACATAATATGGCTGGGTTGCCTGATTATAGCGTTCAAATTGCATTTTAGAATACACCTCACTGAGCGAATCTTTTTTATCAACATAGAGTCGTGCCAGAACCATTTTATCTAATTGCTCTTTAACTTCATTTTGGGGAAATACTCTACGCTCCATAACACGACAATTTGCACAATAAACGCCGGTAAAATCAATAAATAAAGGTTTTTTAGTTCTATATGCTTCTTCTAAGGCCTCATCATACTGATCAACAAACCATCCCTCTTTTCGAGCAATTTCATCTTCCGTTGGTGGGGGCGGAACAAGAGCCTCAATAAACTCATCCATTAGCCTAGGCATCCCATCGTAATGATAAGTGGGGGGATGAATTACAGACATAGTTAAAGGATAAAGGAAAAATAAAGTAAAAAGTATACCAACGATTCTTCCTCTGCCTAAACGGAAAGGCTTTACATTACTAGATGATCCAATACTGAATAATCCAGCTAAATAACCAATAAGAGCTGTACCTATAATAATAAAAATAATTAAAACTACATTTCTAGGAAGAAGCCCTATACTCCATTCAAGGTCTGGTACCCATAAAAATTTAACAGCTGCTGCTATCTCAATAAATCCAAAACTAATCTTCAAAGTTTCCATCCAGGAACCAGAATTTGGAATCTTATCTAATGCTTTTGGAAAAAATGACAACGCAACAAATGGAGCAGCAAACACTAAACCATATACAATCATACCATATAAACTAGTAAGCATACCTCCTGCTGTCCCCGTTGCTGCAACAACTAGAAGAGTTCCAACTACAGGTACAGTACAACTAAAACTTGTAATCGAAAATGCAACACCAAGTAAAAATGCTCCCAAATATGCACTTTTTGAGGACTGTCCAGCTTGATCGGTTTTATTTACCAACTTACCAGCGATATTAACGTTAATGATTCCAAACATCCACAAAGCAAAAAATATAAAAAGTATGCCCAGACCAAGGTTTAAAAATGGGTCAGTTGCAATAAAGTTTCCAATATTTGCATATCTAGATTTTGCAGCAATATCCGTTACTCCCCAAGAAAGAATACTCACTCCCAAACCGATCGCAACGAAAGTACCAGCAATTCCCAGACCATAGAAAGAGGCAATTGTAAATCTACTAACATTTTTTTCTTCAGACATTTTGCCAAAGAATGAAATAATGATAGGAATCATTGGATAGACGCATGGCATAATCCAGCTTATGATAGCACCTCCAAATGCAAGAATAAGAATGCCCAATAACGAATTATCTGTATGACTATTATTGTTATCTGATTGATTATTTAATGAAGCAAAAGAAGTCCTTTCTAAGCGAGAGGCCCCCTCTTCAACTTCAACATATACAATATCAGTCTTAACTTTAGGAGGATAACATAATCTTTCATTACAAACCATATAATACACTTCAATATTGATCGGATACTTTCCAGGCTCTAAATCTCTTTTCAGACGAAAAAGTGCACTAAACTCTGTGTCTCCTTCATGATAATAAGTTTCCGAATCAAATCCAGGGTCAAATACATACTTGGGTTCAGGCTCAATAATCGGACCAAATGATCCTATAACATCTCCGGATATAGATATTTCAGTTGGAAATGGACCTTCTGTAATTTTATGAACAGAATAAATATGCCATTGATCTTCCATAGATGCTAATATTTCAATATTAACTACTTCTCCAGCTCTAGCAACAGATCCAATATTTGAAGAGAAACTCACAGGATCACTCTGAGATAAAATCACATTAAAAAAAGTAGATAGTACAAATATGAATCGCATTTTTATTAAAAAATTTTACCGTTTTTTTTAAAATAAAAACTAATACCAATATATTAATGTAGAAAATTTAAATTCTTTTTCTTCATGCTCTTTACTAATTCATTCATAATTTTTTCAGCAGATTTCTTTCCTTGAATTAATAAATCTTCGCAAGCATCAAAGTCCGACCATTCTTTCCCTAAGGTATCTGGTTTGATAATAAAATCTGCCTGAAGGGACAATAAACTCTTTAATCTATTAGAAGTAATAATGTTTGCACGTTTCGTAATTGATTTGGCATTACTAGAATCTAAATCATTTAACTTATACTGACCAATATCAATCACTATTGTAAAATTGCACTCATTTTTTATAACTGTTATAGGAACTGGCATACCTACTCCACCATCTGATAGCACTTTGTTCTTCTCAATTATGGGAGAAAAAATACCAGGGATAGAACAACTTTGTACCAATGGCCCAACAAGATCTCCTTTATCGTAAACTACATCTTCCCCTGTTTTTAAATTGGTGGCAACAACCTTTAAAGGTATTTTTAATTCACTAAAATTGCTAATAGGGAGTAGAGTCCTTATAGCTTTTTCTAATTCTACCGTATTCACCACATAGTTCTTGTGAAGGTTATGTATAGCAGTATAATGATCTAGTATTTTTTTTTTAAATGATTTTGCAAAAGGTGTAGATTTATAATTTTTAGATGCCTTTTTATTTTTAGAAATAAAATCGCTTCTCGACCACAATTTTCTAAAACTATCTTCAATCCAAAAAGGGTCTTCTGAAAATGCATACATAGCTGCAATTACAGAACCTGCGCTAACACCAGAGACCAAATCAACTTTAATACCTGCTTCTCTTATTTTTTGAAGTACTCCAATATGTGCAGCACCTCTAGCACCTCCTCCGCCTAATGCAATCCCAAGCGGTAACTTTTTTTCATTTTTCCCTTTGCTCAATTCTTACACTCATCTCAACTCTTCGATTTGGATTATCTCTGGCATCTCTTGGAAGATTAATTATTTGATCTATGATCTCATCTCCTTCAACAACTTGACCAAAGACTGTATACTTTCCATTTAAATGAGGCACATTTGCGGCACAAATAAAGAATTGGCTTCCCCCACTATTAGGATCATTTGAACGAGCCATGGATAGTATACCTCGAGTATGTTTTATATTATTGAACTCAGCTGGGAGGTTCCATGTTTTTGAATCTTCTTCAATTCCTATACCATAATATTTTGCTGCGTGACCTCCAGTTCCATAACTAGCTTTATTTTCACCCTTGGTATTTGGGTCTCCTCCTTGAATCATAAATCCAGGAATTACTCTATGAAAGATAGTCCCATTATAAAAACCATTATTGGCATGGGTTTTGAAACTTTCTACATGTTTTGGAGCAGCACCCTCAAAAAACTGTATGGTCATGTCTCCATATGATGTAGAAATAATAGCATAATCTTCTTTAGGAACATCCGGCATTGTGTTATTATCGATAGTTTGATCTGATTTATTTGATTGATTTGTATTTTTCAACGTATCTTCCTTTTTTGTTTCACTACAACCCGTAAAAAGAAAACTAAATACGAATAATAGATTAATTATATTTTTTTTCATGAGTATCTACTCCCTGGTTTTTGTATTGGAATTGCATCAAGCTCATCAGGGACTTCATCCTCATGATAACTTTCTGCCTTTAATTTTATGATTGAATATAGATTATTATGCAACTTAGCACCTCCATTGCTTCGGTCAACTAGAACACCAACGCCTAATGTTTTTGCATTGGCTTCCTCAATTAAATTCATTACTTCTTTTACTGATCCACCAGTAGTTATAACATCCTCTACCACTAGAACCTTTTCACCGCTAGTTAAATTAAAACCTCTTCTAATCACCATAGTACCGTTTTTCCTTTGCACACTGAAAATATTTACTGCTATGTTTACCAGAGCTTAGAATAAAATGTCCTTCTAATAGAGCACCTGTATCTTTAAAAATATTTAAAATATGATTTTTTTCACTCATTTTTATATTGCCTCATGCATTTGAGCTAGAAAATTAGCAGAAGCATCCTTTATTGATTTTGAACTCATATCACCAGCAAAACTAATACTTCTTGATATATTTATA
>JAYPLH010000152.1:0-4982 GCA_038365355.1 Fidelibacterota bacterium | reverse complement strand
TATATTTTTGAAAAGCTATGATATAAATTTCTCGTCCATAGATATATTTCCTGGATCAAATAATAGATTATTAATATTTATTGCAAGTTCTGAAGCTAAAGAGTTAAACAATTTTTGCTCCAAAAACTCTTTCTTTACTTTTAATCCATATAGGGCAGAAGAAGAGAACACCGAAGCCTCACCATTAGCAAATTCATTCACAATATTTTTAGATAATGTATTTGAAAAGTCAAACTTCTACAAAAACGGAGAAAATCGTTTTTTATATTTTGATTTAAACCTTTTTACTAGAGATAAATCTTTAAGATTTAATACAATCATGAATAAAAGAATGGAAAGAATAATTAAGACAATTCAATCTCTAAATAATTTACATCACAAAAATAATTACGAATTTGATAAAAGTGATTTTGATAATTCATATAATAACTTAGATGAAGCAATTAAAGATTATAAAGCTATATATGAACAATGGTTCAAAGATAATGCTGCACCAAAATCTCCAGAGGAAGAAATTGAAATGCTAAGAAAAGAATTGGCTGAAAAGGAAGAGCTTTTAAAGAAGTCAAAAAAATAAGCGATGAGTAGAATCTTTCCAGACTCAAATTATAATATTTTTGAAGATCTTAATAATCCAAGAAGCAAGAGTGAGTGGGGGTATGGATATGAAAAATCAATCAACTCAGAATTTATTAATTACAATGAGTTTATAGATAAGCTTGACCAGTATGTTGATTCAAATTTTAAAATATGGCTGGGAACAGACCCTTATAACCCTCTTTATTTTTCCGAGATATGCATCTTTGATCAAGAGAATGGAACTTTTCATCTAATCGAATACT
The DNA here is from genome assembly GCA_038365355.1 of Fidelibacterota bacterium. Lineage (GTDB taxonomy): Bacteria > Fidelibacterota > Marinisomatia > Marinisomatales > UBA1611. Next base: position 4,140 of record JAYPLH010000152.1, on the reverse strand, counting down.
TTCCCTTTAAACATCAAGAGCAAGTTAATTACATTTTCAATCCAAATGCTTTTAAAAGAGGCGTACTTATTAAGGATAGAATTTTTAAAAATAAAAAAAATCCAAAATCTTTTTCAACCAAAGATCATCATTTGTATCTGAATAATATTCTTGAACTTAAAAAAATATATGATAACAAGGGTGACAAAGGACAACTTTCGGACATTGATGAGAGAAGGAAAAAAGATATTTTAAATTATAATAATAAATTTGAAAAACTTTTAAAAGACTATAAGACAATAAAAGATGACCCAGTAAATAGACTAAATAGGTTTTCTTATGGAATAACAGATTCCCTAAATATTTCAAACGATGATGCTAAATCATTTAGAGAAAATAACATTTATAAACATTTCTTTTTTGGAAATCTTAACTCAAAATATAAAGAAGATTATTTTATTACATCTGAAGATGAAAAGAAATTTTTTTCATCACAAAAGGCATACAATTACGGAAAAGGTATTAATTATTATGGTAGGGAAGACTTCCAATTATTGATTGATAAAATAAATAAACAGATAAAAAATCCAATTTGGAATTCCAAAAAACATGTTAAAAAAATAGAATTCAATTTTTTACCTGTAATAAAAAAAGTTGAAAAGAATAAACCTAAAAAACTTTCAGATATTCAGATAAAACATGTGAACAGAAAAGCTTTTTCAAGCAGGATGAGAATATCAGGTGTTGCTGGTTCCGGAAAAACTTTTTGCTTAACAACAAGAGCAATGAATTATGCTAATAACGATAAAAATGTTTTATATACTTTCTTTACTTCATCATTTAAAAGTTATGTTATTCACAACTTAGAAAATCCTGATTTTACCTATAAAAGACGAGTTGGTAATTACAATAAACCGAGTATAGTTGTCAAAAATATTCATATGTTATTTTCAGAAATGATAGACCAATATTATTTACACATTAAGTCTCTGGGTCTTAAAGATGATGAGGGTCTAGATTATAGAAATATCAGAAAAATAAAGCCTGAAAAAAATAAAAGCTTTGAAGTGGCATTTACAACAAAAATAAATCGTTTAATAAAACATGATGAAAAAGTTTTTTTTGATGCAATGGGAAACGTTTTTGACTTTGATGCTATAATGGTTGATGAAGGTCAAAATTTTAAAAGCTCATGGTTTTCTGTTTTGCAAAAAGTTTGTTTAAAAAATAGACCAAAAGAACAGACTTACGGAGATATGATGGTAGCATTTGATGAAAAACAAAAGCTATTTGCTGATAATGAGGTTGGAGAATCAATCAAGGAGCTATCAAAACCTGAATTAATAAACGATCCTTTAAATGCGACATATAGAATTCCACCTAATTTGTTTGAAAAGGTTAATATTGTTAGAAAAAAACTTAGTTTGTCAGAAATCGAATACATAATTCCTAGTAAAAAAGATTTAGATTTTATGTCTGAAGGAGAATATGAATGGATAAACATACCAAAGAATTTTTCATCCATAGATGACAAATCAGAATTCATTGTAAATAATACACTTAAAATAATTGAAAAAAATAGTTTGAAGCTTGGTGACAGTGCTATTATAACGGACGATCATACTATAATGGCTAAAATCCAAGATTTAATTAATAAGAAAAATCTTCTTGAGAGTAATGATGCGCATTTAGAAAAGATTACAGATGAGCAAGAAATATTAGATAAAAACAAAAATAAAAAGAAGCTTCATAGTATGCTTTTAAACAGCAATATTGAACCTGGGAAAGATGAATCGTGGTTGCTGAAAGATGATGAATTTAAAATGAAAAGTTATGGAAAGTGGAATCCAGAAACAAGGTCAAGAAAATTAAGAAATGACTACAGCTTGCTTAACACTGATAAGTATAATTTATTATTCCATTTATATGAGGATGAAGAACAATTACAGGAGTCCATCCTTGATGATTATGAACAGGATATCCCATCTTATGCTATAGATCCAAAGCTTTCAAAAGAAAGTTTAAATACACTACCTGATGTTAAGTATGAAGTGGCTTACAATTGGAATGAAAATGAGCTAAATACTCATAAAATATCTAGAAGGGCTCAATGGCTAAATAGGCAATTGAAGGATATTTACGACTTCTCAGATGATAAAGGGTTAATTACTCACACAATAAAAAGTTTTCAAGGACAAGAATTACCAAATATTTTTATATATCTTTCGAGTCAATTCAATAAGGATGGATTAAGAAAAGAGCATGGAGCGAAATATACATATTGGAAAAGTTCATGGGAATATGAAGCTTATGTTAATCAGCTTTTTGTTGCACTAACTAGATCTAGAAATTCTGCTTGGATATTTAATGATAGTAGCGAATTAGATTTTATTTCTGAAGAATTTAATAGGTGACAATTTATGGGCTGCTTTAACACATTATTTTTATTATTACTTGGCGGAATATATTTATTTTGGCCTGATTTAATGCAAGTAGAAGGCTTTTGGTTTAGTTTTATAGCTATATGGTTATGTTTTTTTGTTTCATGGGCATTATTTGGTGATATTGCAGATGAAATTTCGGGTGTGAATAAATATAAAGATGATGAATTTTAAATCACTTAATTGGACTAACTGGAAATCATTACCAAATCCTTCTAAGTCAAATAGTAGTTTTAGATCGTTAATCATGAAAGCAGTAAGAAATCCTTCCTATCCAGGAGTTTATCAATTAAAAAACAATGATACAGGTGAATATGTACTTTTTGGGGTAGGTGTTAAGGTAGGAGAGCGTATGTGCTCCTTAATTCCTAAAGAATATGGTGGTGTTGGACGAAGAAACAACCATTATAAAAGAGAGTATGTATGGAAGAATATAGAACACATTCAGTTTAGAACCATTACTGCCGAATCACGTAATGAAGCACTAGAAATAGAAAGATTTTTAAAACATCAAAATATTCATATCTTCAATACATGAATTCTAGCGTGAAACCTTTTTTGAAGTGGGTAGGTGGCAAGTACACTTTAGCAAATGAGCTTAAAAAGCATTTACCAAACAATTTTGATGAGCTTGATTATATTGAACCAATGTTAGGTGGAGCTGGTATGTTTTTCAATTTGCAACCAAAAAAAGCTATTTTGAGCGATATAAACAAAAAACTTATCATTACCTATAAATCTATCCAAAATAACGTAGAAGGTGTTATTTCGGAGCTAAAAAAGCATGAATTAAACCACAAAACTAATGAAGATTACTTTTATGATGTAAGAGAGTATTTTAATAAAGGGTGTGAAACACGTGAAGGGCTTGCAGCAGCTTTTATATATCTGAATAAAACAAATTTTAATGGATTGTATAGAGTTAATAATAAGGGAGAGTTTAATGTTCCAAAGGGAAGAACTACTTCAGGTTCTGTTACTATCTGCGATGAAAAAGTATTAAAAAATTGCTCAGATTTACTTAAAGGTGTTGAACTGTATTGGAAGTCCTATGAAGATGCTTTAAAAGATTTAAATAAACATTGTTTTGTATATCTAGATCCTCCTTACTTACCACAGACAGATGTCTCATTTACTAAATATTCTAAAGATGGATTTTCTGTTGAGGATCACAAAATTTTGTCAACACATTGTAAAGATTTATCTGAAAGAGGTATAAAGTTTATGATGTCAAATGCTGAAAATGACTATACGCATGATATATATGGTGATTTTACAATTAAACCACTGACAGTTTATCATTCTCTAGGTCCCGATAAAAAAACAAGAAAAAAGGCAAGGGAATGTATAATTACAAACTATTAGTTTATTTAGCTGCTTTTTTCATGTAGGAGTAAAGAGTCGTAATTGCTTTTTCTTCATCCTCTTGATTTAAAATCTTTAGAAGCTTTTTAATTCCTCCATTAGCGTACTCATGCGAAATATTTTGAATAATTTTTTTATCTTCATCTAAAATTTCAAGCCCTTTTTCTTTAACGGCTATAGATACAATTAAAGCAACGGTATTTTTTCGCAAAATAGTGTCAATATTTCCACCTCTTACTTGCTGTAACCAACCGCCATTATTATTTGTAAAAGTTCCTTTTAATTTCAAATTATCTGTGTAGCCAATAGCTATCGCCATACAAACGACTTGTAATTTATCTATATTATATTTATC
>JAYPLH010000151.1:0-4985 GCA_038365355.1 Fidelibacterota bacterium | reverse complement strand
TATTTTCATGGATTACATTGTTTTGTTTTTTAACAACAATATTTCATTTCCATCCCCATATTGATCACATTAATGAAGAGACTATTGAAAACATAGTAAATTACAAAAATGATTTAGATTATCATTTCTCAAATGAATGTGATAGTTGTTTAATAAAAAACAATAAACCAGAATTATTTTATACTGTTCACGATCTTTTTAACATTTCCCCAATTGTATTTAAAAATAAATCTGAAGTTTTTTTAAAACACGGGATTCCTTTTTTTAATATTTATAGTAGACCTCCACCAGCAAGCATATCCTAATAAAATGAATCTTAAAACCCCTCAATCAGAGGCGGTTTAGATAATACATCAATCTTGGTACAATCTTAGGACCTGTCTGGTTCTTTCTTTTAGTAATAAAAGAATTGGATGAGTGAGTCCCAGTTTTTTATAACAAATGATTTAAAAAATGAAAAGTATAATTAGTGTAAAAAATATCACAAAAGTATTTCATAATAATAAGGCAGTAAATGATTTATCCTTGGCAATTGCTGAAGGTGAAATTTATGGTTTACTTGGTCATAATGGAGCTGGTAAATCTACTACAATAAATATATTACTTGGCTTTTTACAGCCTGATGTTGGAACAGCAAGTATAAATAGCATCGACGTATCTTCAAATTATAATCTGGCTCGAAAATGCATTGGGTATATTCCAGAAAATGTAAGTTTGTATCCTTATCTATCTGGGATAGAAAACTTAGATTATTTCTGCAAACTTTCAGGAAATCGTCTAAGTCAAAGTAAGCTTCACGAATTATTAAATGAATGCGGTTTAGCAAATGAAGTTCACCAAAATCGCATAGAAACATATTCAAAAGGAATGCGGCAAAAAGTAGGCATTGCAATTGCCCTTGCAAAGGAAGCAAAAGTATATTTATTGGACGAGCCTGCAAGTGGATTAGATCCACTGGCTAGTAACGAGCTTTCATCATTGCTTAAAAAACTAGCTTCTAACGGAGCAGCAATCCTAATGGCGTCGCATGATATATTTAGGGTTCGAGAGACCTGTGATCGTATAGGAATTATAAAAAAAGGTGAATTAGTTAAAGAAATGAATACATCTGATGTTTCTACGAAAGAGTTAGAAAATATCTACATAGATTATATACAAAATTAAATTCAAAGTTTTATGATTGATATCATTATTAATGAATGGAGGATGTTTTTAAGGGATAAGCTATTTGTGTTCTCGACTGTTTTTTTTACGTTTAGTTTGTTGGTAGTCGTTTTTTTAGGAACAATACAAAATAGAAAACAGCAGAATTACAGAATTGAAGCTCAAGAACATGTTCGCAATCAATGGGAAAGTTTAGAAGCAATGAATCCTCATAGTGCTGCACATTATGGGTCATACGCTTTTAAGCCCTTAAGTGTTTTGAATAGTATGGATAGCGGCGTTAATGATTTAACAGGTAATGTCATAAAATTAGAGGGCCATGTTCAAAACGAAATTGTCTATTCTGAAGTATCTCAAGCTTTATCCGTTTCAAAATTTGGCAAACTAAAATCCTCATTAATCCTCCAATATGTAATTCCATTATTTCTCATCTTTTTAGCATATGGGACGTTAAGTAGTGAAAAGGAAACACAGAGGATAAAATTATTAGTATTCCAGGGTGTATCCATTACCAAATTAACTTTTGCTAAATCATTAAGTATTTGGATATATGGATTTTTATTATTGTTAATTACTGTGGTTTTTCAAAGTTTAGTAAATGCAATCGACCTAGAACTATCCCTTAGGCTAATGCTTATTATTGTATCCTATGGATTTTATTATTACATAATTTCTTCCGTAGCTACATATTTTTCAGCTACGCTTAAGAATAACACTTCAGCATTATCTTCCATTCTTGCTATATGGATAATGTGGACAATCTTTCTTCCAAAAATATGGGGAAATACTGTAGAAAAAATACATCCACTCCCAAGTAGGCAAAATTTTAAATCAAATATGAAAGAAGATCGCTCAAAAGGAATAGATGGTCACAATCCTAGAGATAAAAGAAGAGAAGATCTCAAAGAAAAAATTTTAGCAGAATATGGTGTAGATAGTCTCAAAAATCTGCCAATTAATTTTGACGGTATAGTAATGCAGAAAGATGAGGAGTATGGCGATAAAGTGTGGGATAAGCATTTTGGGAGCAATTATAACATCCTCAGTAAGCAAAAATTCCTGTACCAGCTTTCAGGATTTTTAAACCCGTTTGCCTCTTTACAAAGTGCAAGTATGGGTTTTTGTGGTACGGACATGATTCATCATCTTGATTTTTTAAGAAAATCCGAAGATTACAGAAGAAATTTAATAAAGACTTTAAATGATGCGCATGCCTATGGCGGATCAAAAACAGGGGATTGGGGATGGACAGTAGATAATGATTTTTTTAAATCCGTAGAAGGTTTTACATACGTAACTCCAAAGATAAAAGAGAAAATAAAATATTATTTCATTGATTTTTCAGCTTTGCTTTTCTGGGGAATATTTATAACAGCTTTAATAAGATTTAGGATAAATAAAAATTTAGTTTTATGAATACATACTTTGAAATATTCAAAAGTGAATTAACACATCTAGTTAGATCCCCTTTTAAGTTGGTATCCCAATCACTCTTTGTATTTGCTTTAATATATGGATGCCAAAATGGACTTGACCTTTTTAATAAACAAACCAAAGAAATAAGCATTATAAAAAATAAAAATAAAGAATCTGTTCAAAAAATGATTCTCCAATATGAGGCAATAGAAAATGGTACTCAGGAGAAGCCAAGGCGTGACCCAACTTCTCCCTATTGGGCAATTTGGAATACCCCATCGCATGCATTTAAATATCCTTCTTCAATGATGGTTTTCAGCCTTGGTCAATCTGAGCAATATGGATATTATAAACGTGTTACCAATTGGAGTTCTACATTTGACAGCGACCTTGCTGAAGAAATTGCTAACCCAGAACGATTAGCAATCGGTACTTTAGATTTCAACTTTGTTTTCACATATTTATCTCCAATTTTAATAATTATACTACTTTTTAATATAGGAGGATTGGAAAGAGATCTTAAATTTGCAAATCTCATATATTTACAAAGTATTTCTAAACGATCTTTGCTATTCCTACGGTTTTTATTTTATTTTGTCCTAGTAGTTTTAATATTATTTATTTTATTGTTTTTTTATGCTTTAGTTGCTGATGTTTTTAAAAATGAATTCTTTAATTTAATTAGCTTATTCTCATCAATTATTTTATACCTATTGTTTTGGTTTACTGCTTTTTACTTTATTAATTATTACGGAAGAGGTAGTTCAGACAATGCCATAAAAATGATATCCCTGTGGCTAGCATTATGCATAGTTATTCCTGGGATAGTTCACCAAGTTACAGCAATCATATATCCCGTAAATTACATGACGGACTACTTAGATGTGAGTAGAGAACAAAGAGGGAAAATTTTTGATTTATCATCAGATAGTCTTGAAGTAGAGCTGGTGGATGAATTTCCATGGTTAAAGAATACACTGTATGCTGCAGATTCAACTATTAACAGTAGCATTGTAAATAGAAGCGTATCTGGATTAGTAAATATTCTCAATAAAAACGTTGCTTCAAAGATTGAAACTTCAAATGAAGATAAAAATAAATTTATTAAAAAACTTAATATAATTAATCCAGTTACTGCCTTTCAAAATCATATAAATGCTCTTGCTAGTACAGACTATTATGCTTATCTACATTTCAGAAATCACATACAATCAATTATTGATAAAAAAATAAGACTAATCCTTGAAGATACGTGGAATAAGGTGTTGGTTAGTAAAGATACATACATTGAGTATGTCAACAAGTTTCAATAAATATGATGGGTACTATTTTTAACCTTTATGTCAAAAGAATCCCAAGATAATTCAATGGCATACTAGTACCCATCAATAAATTTAGGTAAATTTAAAATTATGATTAATTTAATAAATGTCTCTATAAAAAAAATTATCTTAGAGCCGTTAAACTCTAAGTCTGACACCATTGGTGCATTTGCAAGTGGTTTGTGTATGTTGCATTGTCTTTCTACTCCATTTTTTTTTATTGCTTCAGCTTGCACATCTAGTTGTTGCAGTAATACTCCTTTGTGGTGGCAGTGGATGGACTATTTGTTTTTAGGAATATCTTTTTTTGCGATTCAGCAAGCAACCAAATCATCAACAAAAGAATGGGTTGTCCAAGGACTTTGGGTATCCTGGATAGTTTTGTTCTTTACCGTAATTAACTTAAATCTAGAATGGGTTCAATTACATGCAAATATAAAGTTCATTCCCGCTTTTTTACTTGTAGTGTTGCATGTGTATAACATGCGATATTGTCGGTGTGAAAAGGAATGCTGTTAAAATTTAATATAAGAATTAATGAAAAAAATGAAAGAAAATGAATTTCCAGTTCTAAAAATTTCAAATGTAGAATGGGATGAAGATCACGAAGAATTAGAAAAATTACCAAGAAATTTTGAATTAAAATGGGGTTCAAAAAATTGGAATGAAGAACAGGTGTCGGAATGGATAAGTAACAAATTTGATTGGGTTTTCAATGGTATTAATATTAAGCAAGTAGGAACTTGGCAGGAAGAAAGTGGATGAGGAGGTTGTTGTTAACAGAGCTGCAGTTGTAGCCAAGATTAAGAATTTTTCGATTAGTTTGAATTTTAACTAAAATAAATAATGATTTTAAAAACCCTTTATTAGGGTTTTTTTATGGATAAAAAAATGTTTTAATATCATACTTTTAAATCATAAACGGAGGTTGCTTCTTTCAAAAATAGCCGTCCAATATATCCTTACTTGCAAATATATTTACTAGAATCTATTTTTTTTTAAAATATCGGGTATGTACAAAACTTGTGTTTATGAAAAATTTATTTTCTATTTACTTTACAGAGGTATTTATCCCCTTGCTTC
>JAYPLH010000003.1:0-28072 GCA_038365355.1 Fidelibacterota bacterium | reverse complement strand
GATGTTGTTGATCATATTGATTACGTTAAAAATTTAATTGGGATTGATCATGTTGGGATAGGTGGAGACTGGGATGGAGTAGAGGTTTTGCCAAAAAATATAGAGCATATTGGTAAACTTCCTGCCTTAACAAAGGTTCTAATTGATCGAGGATATACAAAAAAAGAAATTAGAAAAATTTTAGGTGAGAATTTTAAACGTGTATTTAAAGAGGTTTTGTAATGACGTCAAAAGTAACGTATGAAGGAGGGTTGAGAACGAAAGCGCGTCACATTCAATCGGGCAACTCTATTGTGACTGACGCTCCAGTTGATAATCAAGGAAAGGGCGAAGCTTTTTCTCCAACCGATTTAGTCGCTACTGCATTGGCTTCCTGTATGTTAACAATTATGGGAATTGTAGCCGAAAGGAACAATATAGAACTAAAAGGTACAACCGCTGAAGTAGAAAAAATGATGGGGACAATGCCTAGAAAAATAAGTGAAATAAAGATAAAAATTCTTTTCAATAAAAATTTTGATAAAAGAACAAAACGTAAATTAGAAAGTGCAGCATTAACCTGTCCTGTAAGTAATAGTTTAAACAAAAATTTACAAGAATCCGTAAAATTTATCTATCCATAAGCAAAATATACCTAAATCCATTAAGTTTCAATCATTAGAATGAATGATAATTTTAAACTAGCACCATCTATTCTATCGGCTGATTTTTCCGACCTTCAATCAGCACTAAAAATTTGTGATAGAGGCAATGCTCATTGGATACATGTCGATGTTATGGATAACCAGTTTGTACCAAATCTTACTATTGGTCCACCAGTGGTAAAATCATTGAGGTCAAAAACACAAAAATTTTTGGATGTTCACATGATGGTGATTCATCCAGAGAAGCTTGTAGAGCCCTTTGCCAGAGCAGGAGCAGATAATATAACATTCCATATTGAGGCTACTGATGAACCTGAAAATATTATTGATCTGATTCGATCTTGTGGGTGTAAGGTAGGGGTGTCTATCAAACCTAAAACCCCATTATCCGATATCTTTCCTATTCTTGATAAAGTAGATGTCGTGTTAATAATGAGTGTAGAGCCAGGTTTTGGAGGCCAAGGTTTTATCCCAGAATCAAGTGAAAAAATTGCTTCCATTAAGTCCTTTTTAATTGAAAATTGTCTTGACCGTGTATTAATAGAAGTGGATGGGGGTATTAAACTTCATAATGCGAAACATGTTTTGGAAGCGGGTGCAGATGTTTTAGTTGCAGGATCAGAAGTATTTAAATCAAATGATCCAGTTCAAACTATTAAAGATTTTTATAAATTATCGAATTGATAATTTGATTAATTTCTACCCTAAATAAATAAAATATTTATTAACAGCTAAAAATATTTCCAAACATCAAAAATTAATTTTATGAAAACTTATCAAGATATAAAGGGTTTTACCCACTGGTCAGATTATGATAAAGATCAATATTCAATTGCTGTAATCAAGGGATTGGTAATGGATGCTACAAGGAAGGCTAACAGTGGTCATCCTGGAGGTCCATTATCATGTGCAGATTTTGCATATATTTTATATAAACATTATTTAAAATTTGATCCAGAAAATCCCAACTGGTTTAACAGAGACCGGTTTATACTTTCTGGTGGACACATGTCCATGGTGCAATATGCATTATTACTTTATACAGGTTGGTTAACACTTGATGATATAAAGAAATTTCGTCAGCTTAATAGTAATACACCTGGTCATCCTGAAGTTGAAATTCCTGGAGTGGAATGTACAACTGGACCACTTGGCCAGGGCTTTGCCATGGCTACAGGAATGGCGCATGGAGAAGCTTATTTACGTAATATGTTTACCAATAGCTCTATAAAAGCGTCTAAGCTAGTCGATCACTATACTTATGTACTTGCAAGTGATGGTGATCTTCAAGAACCCGTTGCGTTAGGTTCTGCATCTCTAGCTGGCCATCTAGGTCTATCCAAACTTATTGTTTTTTATGATGCAAATGAGGCCCAGATATCTGGTAACACAAATCGCTCAGATTCTACGGATTATAAAAAAATATTTGATGGTTTCAATTGGCATGTTCAAGAGATAAATGGTCATAGCCATGATGAGATCAAAACATCTATAGAATCTGCTCAGAAAGAAAACCGTCCTAGCATAATTATAGGCAATACCATTATGGCTAAAGGTACTGCTAGCATGGAGGGTGATCACAATACGCATGGAGCTCCACTCCCTCAAGAAGAGATTGATAGATCTAAGCAAAAACTTGGGCTTCCAAATGAAAAATTTTATTTCCCTACTGAGGTTAAAGAACATTTTCAATCCAGATATTCTAAACTTTCTTCCATGGTCTCTGCATGGAATGATGAAAAGGATCAATTGGAATCTTTGCAAGATACTTCTTCCTTAATATCAATTTGTATCGAAAATAATCTTCCAAATTTTGAATATCCTGCCTTTAATTCTGGAGAATCTATTGCGACTAGAAAAGCTTTTGGAGTAACTCTGGACAAATTTGCTAGTGAAATACCCAATCTCATTGGGGGGTCAGCAGATTTAGAACCATCTAACTATACTGGAAATTTTGCAGAAAGATATAGAGATTTTTCCAAAACAGATCAGACTGGACGTAATATACCTTTTGGTGTAAGAGAATTTCCAATGGCCGCAATGATGAATGGCTTGGCTTTGCATGGAGGTTTGATACCTTTTGGTGGTACATTTTTAGTTTTTGCCGATTACGAACGTCCTGCTTTACGACTTGGTGCTTTACAAAATATCAGGGTCATTCATGAGTTCACACATGATTCTTTTTATGTAGGTGAGGATGGGCCTACTCATCAGCCTATAGAACATGCAATGTCATTGAGGACAATACCTAATTTCAATGTATTTAGACCGGCAGATGCCAAGGAGACTGCAATCTGTTTCCGCATAGCCCTGGAGAACAAGCATACCCCAAGTGCTTTATTGTTAACTAGACAAGGTGTTCCGGTTCTTGAGCACAATTATGACACATTGGAAGATGAGGTGAAGAAAGGAGCCTATATAGTTCAGGATAGCGAAAAACCACCAGAATTAATATTAATTGCTACTGGCTCAGAAGTTTCCCTGGCACTTGAAACAGCTAAGTTACTGAAAGATAAAAACATTAGAGTAATTAGTATGCCATGTATGGAAATTTTTGAGAAACAAAGCAATGAATACAAATCCTCTATAATACCCGGTAGAGGGTGCTTGAAAGTAACCATTGAAGCAGGAATAACTCATGGTTGGGAAAAGTTTTCAGGAATTAACGGTTTATCCATTGGAATAAATCATTATGGTGCTTCAGCTCCGGGGAAAGTCCTTGCAGATGAATTTGGTTTTACTGCGGAAAAAATAGAAGTAAGAATTAGGGATCATCTTAAAACTCTCTTATGAAAATACATTTAGCTACAGATCACGCAGGTCTAGACTTAAAAAATTCAATAAAAAATTATTTATTAAAAAAAGAATATTTTGTAGAAGATCATGGAGCTTATGAATATGATGCTGAAGATGATTATCCAGATTTTATTTTTCCATGTGCAAAAGCTGTTGCTGATGATGAAGAAAGTAGAGGAATCATTCTTGGGGGATCAGGTCAAGGTGAGGCAATGGCTGCAAATAGAATAAAAGGATGTCGAGCTGCAGTATTTTATAGTGGTCCTAAAGAAATTGTAACCCTATCAAGGGAGCATAATAATGCGAATATATTATCTTTAGGTGCTAGGTTTATGAATGAAAACGATATTTTTGATGTTATTGATTTATGGCTTAAAGAGCCATTTGAAGGGGGAAGGCATCAAAGGCGAATTGATAAATTAGATATCTTTTAGATTTAACATATCTTTCCACCGATACTATAGTAACCAAGTTTTTTCCTTTCAATCATTCCTTTCTCCAAATCATAAATATCACAGGCTTCATACGGTTTTGCGTAAATATGAAGACTAGTAGAAAAATCTTCTGATATATTTTTTACAGAATGGATATCGGCAGGTCCATCTAAGTATCCCGCATCGCAGGATAATTCATTTATCATATTTAGCTCCAGTGGGGAGTTTGATAACATTTGATAGTTACCTATATGAAGATTGCCACTTTCAACCCTTGCCCAGCATTTTTCTCCCTCATGACCATGTATTGGAGCATCTGTTTTTGGAGGCCAACATATCACTAGTATTTCAAAATTTTTTTCCCGATGGATTAAATTTCTAGTATAAAATTCTTTTTTATAAAAAACATAGTCATGCAAGCTATTGTCATTAAGTGGAAGATTTTGCAGGTATTTTGAAACTGTAGGAACGGGAAAGTCTTCTTCTGCAAATCTTTGTAAACTTGATATTAATTCCTTAACCACAATTTCTTTAACCAATATAAATTTGATTTGATATATTTAATTTAGTAGTGAACAAAAGATCTCAGCTTTTAATATTTATAATACTAATTTAACTAACCTTATTTTTTTTAACTATTTAATTAATTGGTAAAGGAAAATTTAAGTTTAATAGAAATACAAATTCGAAACCTTTCATGAAAAATAGATTCTCCAATTTTTCTATTGGCATTTTAATATCTTTAATAATAGCTCTTAGTAGCCAATTTTTGAGCAAGCTTTTGGGTACACAAGTTCTGCAATTAGAAAAAAGTCCAATCTCACCAATTTTTTTAGCCCTCATTATCGGTGTTCTAATTGCAAATACAACCAGTTTAGCTGATTTATGTGATTTGGGAATTACATTTTGCATTAAATATATTTTAAAAATTGGTATCATATTGATGGGAATTAGGCTAGGATTAAATGAAATGATATCTTTTGGCATTAAGGGTTTTCTAGTTGTAACTCCGTGCATCATTTTAACGTTGCTATTGGTAGAAAAAAGTCGTGCTTATTTTAGATTATCTTCAAATTTAGCTACTTTGATTGCTGTTGGGACTAGTATTTGTGGCGCGACAGCGATAGTCGCAACCGCTCCCGCTATTAATGCTAAGAAAGAGGAAATAGCTTATGCTATAGCTAATATTTCTATTTTTGGGATTTTTGCAATGGTAGTTTACCCATTTGTCGCTCATTATTTTTTCCCCGGAAACCCCTTATCGGCAGGTTTGTTTTTAGGATCTTCAATACATGAAACTGGTCAAGTAGCTGGAGCAGGTATGATTTATGCAGATCAATATTTATCTCCAAAAGTGTTTGATGTTTCAACAGTTACTAAATTAGTTAGGAACACTGCTATGCTTGTCGTCATACCATACCTCTCACTAAAGCATACTAACAATAAAGGAACAGATATTTCCATAGGAAAAAAACTTTACCAAATCTTTCCTTTTTTTATACTTGGATTTTTATTTTTTGGATTTGTAAGAACATTCGGCGATTATAGTCTAGAACAAAACTCAAGAGCTTTCGGTTTATTTAACATTGAGTTATGGAATGGGTTAATCCTTGAAATTAATTTTTTATCAAAATTATTATTAACAATAGCAATGGCTGCAATTGGGATTTCTACAGACTTAAAAAAGCTAAAATTAATTGGATTGAAAGTTTTTTATTATGGATTCGCAATTGCATTATTTGTTGGTTTAATAAGTCTCCTTACCACTTTATTAATTTTTGGATTATGAAAAAAATTCTAATTATTTCTTAGGATAAAAAAGATTTTTTCCTTCAAATAGTTTTGTTCCATTTACATAGCTGTAATATTTTCGACATTCGCATGAAAGATACTCGATGTCAATCGGGTGAAAATTTCTTTTCGCTTCTGGCCAGTATTTTTTTTGAAGTTTTATCATATGAGCAAAGACTTTTTCATCGCTGTCTTTCTCTAAATAAGATTTAAGTATCTCCATATAAGCCACAGCACCGATTCCGACGGGGACATTACTATCTGGTTTAATGATGTCCGGTCTAAACCAAGCAATATCCATTACTGCCATAAAAATTGGAAAATCATTTTTCATTTGAAAAATTTTATTTATTTGAGCTGTTGCTTCAATTACAGATCCATTTGAGTTAAGAATTAGGTTGGATAACATTTCTTTGTTTGATCTAAGTATATGGGTAGCAGTCTCGATTCTAGAGTACTCCGTATCATTTAATTGAATGGGCTCTACAGGGTATGCAGTTGTATTACACCAAGAATTCATATCGATTAAAAAGCTAGAAAGTTTATCAGGGTTTTTAAGCAATATTGGATCCAAAATATCTAATGTCTCTTGCCTATTACACCATCTAGAAAAAAAGATTGCCTGAACTAATGTTGGAAAATCAGAGCTAGTTTTATTGACAAATTGTATAATGGCTTTACTACCTCTATCGTCTTCACGAAAAACATTAAGAAATCTTCCTTTTTGAAAAATGGGATCGTTGCTCCAAGGAGCAGGCAGACCCGATTCTCTTTTTATGCGGATGTCCTCCCTTTTTTTACAAAATTGAAAAAATGCCAGCACAGGATTTTCTAAGATCAATCCGTCTAATGCAGATTTGTAAGGATTAAGATTCTGGTTCATAATAAAATTAAAAACAGGCAGTTCTTTTCAACATAACATCAAACAATTAAAAAGTTATGTACAAGTGTTAATTTACACATACTGATTAATTATTTTTTTAAGTAAACGAACGGTTTGATTTTGGTTAAACACTTTTTATCTATTTTGGTTTTAGTTCTGGTTTTAGGCTGCACAAGAGAAAATAAAGAAACTCAACCCAGACCAAATATTTTATTTATTATGTCCGACGATCATGCATTTCAAGCAATCAGCGCCTATAATCAAAAATTAATTGACACCCCAAATATTGATCGGATAGCAGAGGGCGGTGCTATTTTTGATAATGCCTGTGTTACCAATTCTATATGTGCTCCCTCAAGGGCTACAATCCTTACGGGTAAGCATAACCATATTAATGGTAAGATTGATAATCGTTCTCCATTTGATACTACTCAGATTACATTCCCTCAGCTTTTTAAAAAAGCTGGGTATCAAACTGCGATGTATGGAAAGTTACATTTTGGTAATAATCCCAAAGGCGTTGATGATTTTATGATATTACCCGGACAAGGTCATTATGTCAATCCTGATTTTATAACTCCCAGAGGTGATACTACGATAATAGGATATGTTACAGATATCATTACAGACTTAACACTTGAGTGGCTGAAAAAGAAAAGAGATAAAGAAAAACCATTTTTGATGATGTATCTTCATAAAGCCCCTCATAGACCATGGTGGCCAAGTCCTGAAAAGTTTCGTGAATTTTCAAAAAAGGAATTTCCTTTACCTCAAACCCTATTTGATGATTATGAAGACAGAGGTTTAGCGGCTAAATCAGCTGAAATGAATTTATTACTGGATTTAAGATATGGTCATGATTCAAAAATAAGGCCGGAAATATTGGAATCGATGATTGATATCGATCCATACGTTGAGCCTTATAATTGGGGCGGTAGTGATGGATTTTCTACTTCTTATGTTAGGTTTAATAAAGAACAAAGGGCCCTTTATGACCCTGTAATAGATTCAATTAATGTATGGTTCAAGGACAACTGGCCTTCTTTATCAATGAAAGAGAAGATGGAATGGAAATACCAGCGTTATATGCAAGATTATTTGGGCACTATCTCATCAGTAGATGATAATCTGGGGAGGGTATTAGATTATCTTGAAAAATCGGGCTTAGATAAAAACACAATAGTCGTATATACCTCAGATCAAGGGTTTTTTTTGGGAGAGCACGGATGGTTTGATAAAAGATTCATTTATGATGAGTCTTTTAAAACGCCTTTGCTTGTTAAATGGCCGGCAAAAATAAGCCCAGGTATGCGGATATCCAAAATGGTTCAAAATCTTGACTTTGCCCAAACTTTTCTAGATGCAGCGAAGATAAATCAGCCTGCTGATATGCAAGGAAAAAGTTTAATGCCATTGCTCCTTGGGCAGGAAAAAAATTGGAATAGAGAAGCTGTATATTATCATTATTATGAATATCCATCGGTGCATATGGTGAAACGTCATTATGGTATTGTAACTGAAGATTACAAGCTTGCTCATTTCTATTATGATATCGATGAATGGGAATTATATGATCGTCGAGCTGATCCAATGGAAATGAAAAATGTATATTATGATTCAACTTATACTGAAATTGTAAAAGAACTTAAGACTCAACTTTCCGAGCTAAGAGTAAAGTATAAGGACTCAAGGGAGCTAGATCTTCATTATATAAATCAATATCTTGATAATTAGTAACAAAAAATCACTTTTCATCAAATTAAGATAATCGCAACCCTTACTCAAAAGTATTTTGATTCAGATACCAAATATTTGGCAAATTTAGGCAATGCTAATAGGTACTAATTTTTGAAAAACTATTCTAATATAACTTTTGTAATAATTTTGCTTTTGATTTCATGTCAATCCGAAGACCAAATTAGAACATATCGATTGCCAAAAAAATCTAAGGATTCTCCATTGAATGTTAAAGAAGAAAAGGTCGTACCTGAACTTCCAGGAAAGAATAAAAAGTTTACTTTAAAATGGCAAAAACCCGAAGGCTGGGAACAATTTGATGGACATTCTATGAGGATGGCAAGTTTTTATGTTCCCCACTCAACTGGAAAGGGAGAACTATCTATTACTGAATTTTCAGGAATGAGTGGAGGTATTCAAGCAAATATTAATAGATGGAGAGGGCAAATATCCCTCCCGCCTGAATCTGAGCAAAGTATTTTAACATCCTCAACCTCATATAAGAGTGAATTGGGTAATTTTTTATTTTTTGAATTAGCAAATGAAACATCTAACCAAGGTATATTGGCATCAATTTATGAATTGTCAAACAGAACGGTATTTGTAAAGCTATCCATTGAACAGTCTGCATTAATCGAGGTCAAAAAGAATTTTTTAACATTTTCTAAATCTATTTCACTATGACGATTAATTATCTAGACAAGTTTTTAAAGATTATAATGAGCCCAAAGGTTTTTTCGTACACTTTGATATGGTTAATTATTCTTGTATTCTTTGGCACAATTGCACAAAAAGACATTGGCTTATACGCCTCGCAGATGAAATATTTTTCCTCTTTTTACTTCTTATTCCTAGGTTTCATTCCTTTACCTGGAGGGAGACTAGTTTTACTTCTTATGACCGTTAATTTATTTTCTAGTATGTTTAAACGAAATTTGTGGCAGCTCAAGAAAATAGGAATTATAATTGTTCATTTAGGCGGATTGTTGCTTTTAGCGGGTGGAGGACTTACTGCATACTTTAGCTCTGAAGGGAATATGGTGATTGCTGAAGGTGAAAGTTCAAATTATGTTGATGATTACCATAATATGGAATTAGCATTCGTAAACAACTCTCTTAAGGATAGTTTAGAATATACCGTTGTGGATGAATCTCTCCTTTATGAAGGTAGCCGGTTTCAAATTTTTGATGAAGGACCAGAAATCTATATTATTAGTAATATAAAAAATGTTCGAATTGAAAATCGTATTTCTCCAGCAGATTCAATATACAAGGGCCTTTTAGAAAAATTTGTTTTATTACCAAAAAAACCTGAACCAGAGAACACTCAAAACAGGCCGGCTTTGATATATAAAATTCAAGGGACAAGCAATGGCTCAGATGGTATTTATGGACTCTTTCTTGGTCAAGGATTGAACGACCCTTTTAAAATAAATGATCAAATATTTCACTCAGAATATCGAAGAGAAAGAACATATGTACCTTTTAATATTGAACTAATTGACTTTGAAAAAATTATGCACCCTGGGACCAATGTCGCCAAAAGTTTTAGTTCAGATGTTAATCTAATAGAGAATGATATTCCTAGACGAACATTAATTAAGATGAATGAGCCACTTCGTCATAAAGGATATACTTTTTTTCAAGCTTCTTTTATTGACGACTCAGATGTAGAGACAACTGTCCTTGCAACGGTTAAAAACTACGGAAGATTATTCCCTTATATTTCAAGTATCATTATGAGCATAGGGCTTCTCATTCACCTACTTTTGATGATCCCAAAGATGGTTAGGAGGAAATCAAAATGAACTTCATAAAAACAAATTTATCATTTTTTCATTATATTCTTCTTTTTGCAAGTTTTTTACTTTCTCCATTGGGTGCATTTGAAGTTCAAAATATACCCGTTCAAAGTGAAGGAAGGATTAAGCCTCTTGACACGTTTGCAAGAAACATGTTACTTAGATTTTATGGGAAAAGAGAAATTAAAGATCAAAATATTAAAGCATCGGATTGGTTATTAGATTTAATCCTAAATCCAGAGAATGGCCGTAATCTAAAAGTTTTTAATATTCGAAATCCTGAGGTGGTTTCAAGTCTGTTCCTTGAATGGTCTACTCAACATAAATACAGTTTTAATGAAATAATTAACGGGATTAAAAACCAAGTAGAGTTGATAAAAACCATTGATCAGAAAGAAAGTCAAGATAGAACTCCTTTTGAAAAGCAATTACTAGAACTTAGTCAAAGTGCTATCATGTTTGAAGAACTGTCATACATGAAAAATATTAAATTGATACCTCCTGCATTATTAGATGAAAATGCGGTATGGCAATCTCCATTTGATTTTATCATAAGTGGTATAACGCCTGCCTATCATCAAGAAGAAATTTTAAATTCCCTTCAGCAATATTTAGCAGCTCGTTTTCAGAAAAATGAATTAGAAATGAATAATGCACTATTGAATTATGAAAGAATAGTTTCTGAACTGTCTTTTAGTCCTGTTGATGTGGAAAAGTTAAAAGGTGAAACTTGGATGAACGATGTTAATTTATTTGTTAAAAGTTTAGCCTTCTACATCCTATCCTTCTTACTTATTGGAATAAGTTGGATGGCAAAACCAAGTTTTTTTCGTAATATTTCTTTTTTCTCCCTCATTATTGGTTTTCTGATACATGGTTATGGAATAGTCATGCGCATGTATATAATGGGCCGACCACCTGTTTCCACCTTATATGAATCGGTTATTTTTGTTTCATTTATCCTTTTACTTTTGGCAGTTGCATTAGAATATTTTCGCAAAGATGGGTTAGGTATTTTTGTAGGATCTGTTGGTGGAAGCATTTTGCATTTTATAGGGTTTAGTTACGCTGCAGATGGAGATACTCTTGGGATGTTGGTGGCAGTTTTAGATTCTAATTTCTGGCTTGCTACTCATGTAACAACAATAACAATAGGGTATGGTGCTTCTTTAGTTGCAGGCTTTATAGGTCATCTTTACCTTATACAAAATATCTTAGATTCATCTAATTCTAAAAAACTAAAAAGTATATTTAATAATTTGTTCGGCATGACATTGTTTGCTCTATTCTTTACCTTATTTGGCACTATTCTTGGAGGTATTTGGGCAGATCAGTCTTGGGGTAGATTCTGGGGATGGGATCCAAAAGAAAATGGCGCATTATTAATAGTGCTATGGCAGCTTCTTATGATCCATTCGAGGTTAGCCGGAATAGCAAAACCCCTTCTTTTTGCATTAGGGATGGGGCTGAATAACATAATAGTTGCTTTGGCTTGGTTTGGTGTGAACCTTCTTCAAGTTGGATTACATAGTTACGGCTTTGATGATGGAGTTGCAAGAAATTTATATATATTTATTACTTTTGAATTATCTATTTGTTTGTTTTTATATTACTTTCCCTTCATAAAATCTCGATTTCAAAGTCCTCGAGTACTATAACTTTTTCAAATTATAAGGGATTAGATCGTTACCATAACTATGGCTTATCTTGCTGTACTTTTGATAAAAAGACTAATTTACTACTAACGATATGAAAATAGGTGTAACTATATTAGCTGCGGGTTCATCTAAAAGGATGGGTAATCAAAATAAGCTATTGCTTTTAGTAAATAATAAGCCAATTCTATACATTTTATGCAAGAGTGTTTTAAAGGCGGATATAAATCAAGTTGTTTTAGTAACTGGATATCAGAAAAAGAAAATTGAAAATGTTTTGCCAAATGGTATTGATACCATTGTTCATAATGAACATTGGGAAAAAGGTATGATGAGTTCAATCCATGTAGGTATATCTAACTTACAACATGATATTGATGCGAATATGATAATTTTGGGCGATATGCCGTTGATAAAAACTAATACAATTAACAGCATTATTTGTGCATTCAATAATAATGAGGGTAAGTATATTATTTATCCAACTTACAATAATATTCAGGCTAACCCTGTTATTTTTCCTAAAAAGTTTTTTCCCGAAATTTTGTATCTAAAAGGTGATTATGGTCCCAAACAAATATTAAAAAAATATTCTTCAAAGGCTTTGGGTTTTCCTATCAATTCAGATGAGGTTATTCTTGATTGCGATACTGCAGAAAATTTTTCTTCATTGAGAACAAAACTAATCAATAATGTCAAGGCATAAAGATTTATTTAAAAAAATATCTAAATTGGAATCTGATGAAACTCCTTATGCAATAGCTTCTGTTTATCAGGTACATGGTTCTAGTTCGGGAAAAGTAGGAGATAAAGCATTATTTGATGAGCAAGGTAAAAGAATTATTGGGTATATTGGAGGCGGTTGCATTGAAAACCGCGTAGCTGCAACTGCAAAAGAATCACTAATCGATGGTATTCCAAAAACGATTGAAATAGACTTAGATAGTGATGAAATGGGAATGGGCATACCATGTGGAGGATATATGTCAGTTATTGTTGAACCTCAGATGTTAAATAAAACCCTTTTGATAAGAGGAATGGGTGGTCTTACAGAAATTTTGTGTGAAATGGCAAGTCTGTTAAAGTTTAAGGTAGTTGTACAAACATCCGAGCAGGATAAAGAAAGATACCCTAGCGCTGCAAAAATCATTACAAATGAGCTTGATTTAGAAGACATTGATTTCCATGTTGATTATTTTATTTTAGCTACTCACCACCGTAATGATGATAGAATTAGTCTAGAAGCTTTAAAGAAAGGCATCCCTTATGTTGGCGTCGTTGCAAGTGCAAAAAAAACTGGTATAATTTTAGATTATCTTAAAATGAATGGCGTTACAGAAAAAGAATTAGAACACTTTTATGCTCCTACTGGATTGGAGTTAAATGCCAAAACCCCCGAACAAATTGCATTAAGTATATTATCGGAAATGGTCATGCTTGCCAACGGTGGATCCGGTAAACAAAAAAAATCGATTATAAGTTAATCAAATGTCTGATACTATCTATTTAGATAACCAGGCAACTACGCAAATTGATCCAGAAGTGATAGATGCTATGATGCCTTATTTTTATAATAAATTTGGGAATGCATCTAGTATCCATCATTCTTATGGTAAAGAGTCTAAAAAAGCAGTGGAAAGATCTCGACAGATACTAGCTGATAGTATTAAAGCAAAAAAGAGGGAGATTATTTTTACCAGCGGAGCAACTGAGGCTATTAATTTAGCCATAAAAGGAGTTGCTGGGACTTTTAAAAAAAAACACCATATGATTACCCAAGCTACCGAGCACAGTGCCGTTTTAGATACTTTCAGATCAATTGAAAAAAAAGGATGGGATATTTCTATTCTTCCAGTGAATCGAAATGGTCTGGTCGATCCTCAAGATATTGCTAATGCAATTACCGATGAAACGAGTTTAGTATCCATTATGCATGCTAATAATGAAATTGGAACTATTCAACCGTTAAAACAAATTGGAGAAATATGTAAAAAAAACAACATTCTATTTTTTGTGGATGCTAGTCAGTCATTTGGAAAGTTAGAAATAGATGTCAAAGAAATGAAAATTGATTTGTTGGCCTCTACTGCTCATAAACTATATGGGCCAAAAGGTATTGGACTTCTTTATATATCACAAAAAGATCCAAAGGTTACGTTAGAAATGCAGATGGATGGTGGAGGTCATGAAAAAGGATACCGATCTGGGACTCTACCAGTACCGCTGATAGTCGGTTTCGCTAAAGCAATGGAGATATGTGAAAAAAGGAGAAAATTTGAATATCATAATTTAGGAAAACTTCGGAATTTTTTATTCAAAGGCATTCAAATTGAACACCCTGATGTGATTTTAAATGGTAGTTTCGATAGTCGCTTATCTCATAATTTAAATCTTTGTTTCCCAAAGCTTGAAGCAGAAACTATAATAATGAAAATGAAAGAAATAGCATGTTCTACTGGTTCTGCATGTAGCAGTGCTTTTTTAGAGCCATCCCATGTCATTAAAGCTTTAGGACATTCCAATGAAATAGCAAATTCATCTATAAGGTTTAGTTTGGGAAGATTTAATACGCAAAGTGAAATAGAAAAGGCAACCCTCATCATAAACAATGTTATAACAAATTTAAAATTGAATCAAAAAAAACGAAAAAGACCTAATTCTTTTTAACCGAACTATTCATTAAATGGCAACCGCTTATTCAATTACAATTTATTTGAATTTATTTTCTGATAAAAAAAACTGGGAAAATGAATAAAGAAATAACACTTCATAATTCATCAGAATTTCAAAATTCAACGATAACTGATCGTTTTGGAAGGGTTTTTAATTATTTAAGAATTGCGATTAATGAACGTTGTAACCTTCGTTGTATTTACTGTATGCCTGAAGAGGGTATTTTATTTCAAGAAAAAGATAGACTTTTGGATAAAAATGAGATTTGTAAAATAATCAAAGTAATGTCAGAGTTAGGTGTCTCAAAGATTAGGTTTACAGGAGGCGAACCTCTACTTCGAAAAGATCTTTTAGATTTAATCCAATACACATATCAGCAAACCGATATTTCCTCAATCCACTTAACAACAAATGGAGTTCTTTTATCTAAGTATATCAATCAGTTAGAAAAAGCAGGATTGAATGGAATCAATATCAGTTTAGATACCTTAAATAGAGAAAAGTTTAAGGAAATAACACGACGAGAAGAGCTTGAAAACGTTTTAGAAGGGCTAGACTTGGCAATCTGCTCTGGTATAAAGTCTATTAAGGTTAATATGGTTGTGATGAAAGGCTTTAATAATGACGAAATTACAGATTTTGTTGAATTAACAAAAAATAATGATATCACTGTAAGATTTATAGAGCTGATGCCTTTTGACTCTCATCAAATATGGAAAACTGGAAAGTTCTATAGAGCAGATCACATTGTGAACGATTTAAGATCACATTACAGAACATTAAGTCCAGTAACGGGATCTTCTACTGAATATTATATATTTAAAATTAAAGAATATGCAGGAAGAGTGGCTGTTATTCCTTCTTACACTAGGAGTCTTTGCAGCGCGTGTAATCGTATCAGAGTAACTGCAGATGGAAATTTGTTAAACTGTTTATATAGTCGTTCAGAAACAAACATGAGGGACGCTATACGAAATGGAATGAAAAATGAAGGCCTTAAAAATTTAATTGTTGGGTCCATGCAAAAAAAATTAAAAGATGGTTTGATTGCGCAAAATCAAGGAAATGATTCAAGAGAGTCTATGACTCAAATAGGAGGGTAATTATGACTGAATTTTCTCATGTTGATGAAGAAGGTAATGTCAAAATGGTTGATGTAACAAATAAACTTCTTACAGTTAGGGTTGCAAAAGCTGAAGGAAAAATAAATATGCGTCCTGGAACTATTGCTAGGATTAGGGATGGTGAATTGCCTAAAGGAAACGTATTAAATACCGCCAAGATTGCAGGGATTCAAGCTGCAAAGAAAACCTCGGGTATAATTCCTTTGTGCCATCAGTTAAACTTATCTTTTGTTGATATTGAATTCGAATTCAAATCCAATAGTATTTGGGTTGGATCTACCGTAAAAACCAAAGAATCTACGGGTGTAGAAATGGAAGCTCTTTCTGCGGTTTCTATTGCTCTTCTTACCATATATGATATGTGCAAAGCTGTTGATAAAACCATGGAAATAGGTAGGGTTAAATTGATAGAAAAAAAAGGCGGAAAGTCAGACCATGCCACCGGATATAGACCCAAAGTAGGAGTTGTTACTCTGAGTGATGGAGTAGTTAGGGGTAAAAGAGAAGATATATCTGGGGAAATATTGGCAGATGGATTTTTGAATTCTGGATGTGTAGTTGATCATAGAAAAGTTTTAGAAGATGGCTCTGATCAATTAGTTCCTATAATTTATGATTGGATTGACTCTGGTGTGGAGCTTATTCTTACCACCGGCGGAACTGGCCTTAGTCCTAGGGATCTGACTATAGAAGTTTTGGAAAGTATATTTGAATCGAAATTAAATGGAGTTGAACAGGCGTTGCATGCATACGGTAGGGGAAAGATAAAAACAGCCATGCTTTCGCGATTAACTGCAGGTCTTGTGAAAGGAACTCTTGTCATCTGTTTACCTGGGAGTTCTGGAGCTACAAGAGATGCGTTAGAGGTTTTAATACCATCTATATTTCATTCTTTTCATATGTTGAAAGGTGAACAACATTAAGTGGAGTATTTTCTACCTATTATCTTTTTTTTCGTTTCTTTTTTTTATTCTTCTGTTGGGCTTGGTGGTGGATCATCCTATACAGCTATTATGGCGATAATGGGAATTAATTATCAGCTCATACCAGCTACTTCGCTTACTTTGAATTTAGGTGTCACATTTATTGGGATGATTAATTTTTGGAAAGCAGGATATGGTCGAATTAATTTAGTTGCACCATTTTTAATCACATCCATTCCAATGTCATACCTAGCTGGTTCTCTCCAATTACCGGGGCTAATTTTTGAAATTATTCTTACTATGACACTTATGCTTGTTGTATCAAGAATCTATTTTTTGGATAGGTTAGCATTTACATATGAATTATCAAACATTGAAAAATGGTTATTGTCTATTTTTTTAGGTTCTTTTTTGGGTTTTATTGCAGGTTCTGTTGGAATTGGTGGTGGTATTTATTTAGTCCCATTAATCATCATGTTTGGTTTGGGAACTACAAAGGAAGCCTCTGCAGCAGGAGCAATGTTCATTTGGTTTAATTCTTTTGCTGGACTTCTCCCAAGGTTACAATCAGGAACCTATGATATTAAATTTATAACTCCATTAGTATTTGCAGTATTACTTGGTGGATTTGTTGGATCGCATTTTGGATCAGTAAGGTTTGACTCTATATTCATTCAAAAGATTATGAGCGCTGTAATTATTTTAGCGATCATTTTTTTAATTCAAAGGATAGTATGATTTCTTATCAAAAAGCTAAAACTATCATAAATAAACACCTTTCCTTTTTAGATAAGGAAAATGTAGATCTAATCAATTCTCCAGGACGTATTTTAGGTGAAAATATTGTTGCATCTTTTCCATCTCCAATTTTTGATAATTCAGCTATGGATGGGTTTGCAGTGCGTGCTATAGACACAAAACATGCAACTGAAGAAAAACCTATTGAGTTAAAGATTATAGATATTAGCTCGGCTGGTTCTCCATCAGAAATAACCATAGGAAAAGGAGAATGTATCCAATGTATGACAGGAGCAGAAATACCAAAAGGAGCTGATGCAATTATAATGGTGGAAGACACGAGTGGCTTTTCAAATAATGACTATGTAAAAGTTATGAATGCAGCATCTAGCGGTGCACATATACGCAAAAGAGGTGAAGAAATAAATGGGGGTGATGTATTAATAAAAAAAGGTACTCGGATTACAGCAAACGAGTTAGGCACATGTGCTACTTTTGGATATGGAGCTCTTATCGTGTCAAAAAAACCTAAGGTCTCAATTTTTGGAACTGGTAATGAGCTTGTAGAACCAGGGAAAAAGTTGGGTAAGGGGCAGATTTATAATTCTAATCTCTATGTTTTTACAGACTTAATAGAAAAGGCTGGAGCTTTAATTCACCAGAAAGAAGTGATAAAAGACGATAAAGAATCCTTAAAGTCATTTTTATCACAAGCATTGGAAGAATCAGATATTATTATTTCCTCAGGTGGCGTATCAATGGGTCGCTATGATTATGTTCGAGATGTTTTCATTGAACTTGGGGTGAAAGAACATTTTTGGAAGGTTGCACAGAAACCTGGGAAGCCACTGTTTTTTGGGACAAAGGAGGATAAATTAATTTTTGGACTTCCGGGTAACCCGGTTTCTTCATATATAGGGTTTATGGAATGGGTATGGCCCGTAATACAATCGCTCATGGGTGAAAATATTGAAGCGCCTTTGTATGGTAAATTAGATGAATTCTTCCCTAGAGAAAAAACAAAGCATAGATTCTTATTTGGACAAGCAGAGTATAAAAATGGAGAAATAATATGTCGTCCTGCTAGTCGTTTAGGGTCTCACATGTTGACATCCGCATTGGGTGCAAATTGTATTTTGGGATCGGATTCAGGAGACGGTCCTCTCAAACCAGGTGATTTAATTAAAATAAAGTTATTACCTTGGAAAACTCTTTAATGATCATTACGCCAGAAAAGTTAAAAAAATGGTTAGATAATGATAAAAATTTCACGTTGTTAGATACGAGGCCAAAGAATCAGATTAAACAATCTCCTATAAAAGAACTAAAATGTATTATTAGGCCTCCTGATTCTATAGATCAAATCAAAGGCGATAAGGTTCTTGTTTGTCAATTTGGAATCGTGACAGAAGGGATGATCCTTGAAAATGATCTGCAAAATTCTTACAGCCTTTTAGGCGGTGTTCAAGCCTGGAATGAGTTTATAAAAGATAAAAATGATTTGAGTCGTTGGTCACGTCAAACTATTTTGGAAGAAATTGGAATAGACGGACAAAAAAAGATAATGAAAGCGAGAGTTGCAATAGTTGGTATGGGAGGACTAGGATGTTCAGCGGCTACGTCATTAGTTGCCGCTGGTATAGGTACTTTGAATATTATTGATGGAGATACTGTCGATTTATCAAACTTACATAGACAACACCTATATCAGGCTGGAGATATTGGTAAAGAGAAAGTTAGTGTTGCAAAAAGAGCCTTAGAAAATATTTCAAGTCATACTAAAATTAATTCGTTTAATAATTTTCTCAATCAATCAAATGCAAAATCCTGTTTTGAGAATATAGATCTAATAATAGATGCTACAGACAACATTGTTTCCAGGCAAATTATTGATAAAGTTTCTAAAGATAAAAATCTTCCTATGATCTATGGTAGCTTATATAAATTTGAGGGGCAGGTCGGAGTTTTTAATACAGAAAGTAAAATAGGATATGCAGAGTTATTCCCAAATAATATTTCTGGGGGTGAAACATGTGAAGAAGCAGGGGTTATAGGCATGTTACCAACCATTATAGGTAATATGCAGGCTTTTGAAGCAATAAAGTTGATTCTTAATCTGGAGCCAAATTTAATTGGGAAACTACTCATCTATGATAGTTTACACCATACAACAGAGGTAATTGAATTATGATAAAAATAAGATTGAAGTGTTTTTCTCAGGTTAAGTACGCGCTTGGGAAAAATGAGATTATTTTCGAACTAGAGAATGGGGCTTCTACGGATGACTTGGAGAAAATAGTTCGTAAAAAAGCGGAAGGTAAGCTAAACGATGTGGCATTAAGTACTGCTTTAAATAAAAAATATATATCAAAAAATACAGAACTTGAAGATGGTGATGAAGTAGCTTTTATTCCTCCCGTTCAAGGTGGGTAAATGACAAGGGTTGAAATTGTAGATTCTTCTATTATTCCATTTGAATCTGATGATAATCAAAAAGAGAAAGGAGCAGAGCTAATTTTTAATGGTAGAGTGAGAGAAACGGAGCATGGGAAAAAGATAAAAGTGCTTGAATATGAACAATATGAGGATATGGCTGAAAAAGAATTAATAAAAATTGCTCGAGAAACTCAAAATAAATTTCCTATAAAAGATCTTTTATGTAGGCATCGGATAGGTAAAGTTAAAGTAGGAGAAACAAGTTTGCATGTATCGATATGGTCGAAGCATCGTAAAGAAGGACTTGAAGCAATGTCGTTTTTTATAATTGAGTTAAAGAAACGAGTTCCTATTTGGAAATGGGCAATTTTTGAAAATGGTGAAAAAATTCCAAGTGAGTGTAAGCACGAATAAAATTAGAAATGTAAATTAGAATTATCAATGTTTGGATTTTCAGACCGTTCTATTTCTAATCTACTTTTTTGGATCACTCGAAAAAAATGGTTGATCCTGTCTTTTTTATTAAGCATTTCTTTTTTTTACTTTCCTACTCCGGACGGACTATCCTCAGAAGGTCATCGCACATTAATTATAGTTATAGTAGCTCTTTCTTTAATTGTTAGTGAAACAATTCCATTGCCTGCAGTTGCAATGCTAATCCTAATTATGGAAGTTGTTTTAGGTGTTGATACCCCAGATGGTGTAGCATCTTCATTTATGAGCGATGCGGTACTTTTTATAATGGGTTCTCTAATGCTAGCCGTGTCAATTGTCCATCAAGGACTTGATAAAAGGCTAGCTCTTTTAGTTATAACTATTACAGGTAATAAAACATGGAGGATAGTATTAGGGTTCGTAACCATATCAGCTTTACTATCATCTTTTATTGGAGAA
Organism: Fidelibacterota bacterium; assembly: GCA_038365355.1. GTDB lineage: Bacteria > Fidelibacterota > Marinisomatia > Marinisomatales > UBA1611. The sequence continues at coordinate 7,542 of JAYPLH010000003.1, read as the reverse complement.
CATACCGTTGGGGCCATGATGCTACCTGTTGCATTAGCCTTAATTCGTAATGCAGGATTAGATACTGGGAAAGCAACAAAATTATCATCTGTTTTATTATTCTCTATTGCATATGGTTGCGCTATAGGTTCAATTGGTACTCCTTCTGGTGGAGGCAGAAATGCTATAATGATTGGTTATTTAGCTGAGTTTGGTATGGCAGAAATATCTTATTTGGATTGGATTAAGATGACGTATCCAATGTTAATTCTAGAAATTCCTATTGTGAGTTTAATATTGTGGAGGACTTTCACGCCTTCACAAAAAACTATGGATTCTTCCGTAAGAAAATTAAAGGTTCAGGTTGCTAAAAAAGGAAAATTAAATGCCAATCAAATTATGGCTATTGGTATTTTTATACTTGTTTTTTTAGGATGGATTTTTTTTAGTCCGATCTTTGGTTTAGGAACTGTAGCTCTAAGTGGTGTGTTCCTATATCTGTCATTTGGCCTAATTAATTGGAAAGAAATCAATAGAAATACAAATTGGGGCGTAATTTTACTATTTGGATCTGCTATATCTTTGGGTATTCAAATGAAAGAAACCGGTGCTGCTTTTTGGGTAGCAGGACAAACATTGACGTATTTAGAAATTATTTTTCAAGATGTTGAGATTGTACGTTGGTTTGTTTCAGTAATTGTCACTGGATTGTTAACAAATTTATTAAGTAGCGCTGCTACAGTCGCCGTACTTGGTCCAATCGTTCTAGATATGGGCGGTAACCCTGTGATTACAGGATTTATGACATCTATAGCTTCGGCATTTGCTTATCTAACGGTTGTGGCATCCCCTACATGTATGATTATACATTCTACTGGATTAATAACCGCATCTGACTACTTTAAGGCGGGATGGAAATTGTTTATAATATCAGTTTTTTTACTTTTAATAGTCTCATTATTTTATTGGCCTTCTTTGTCATTATGAAAATACTAATTGGAATCAGCAGTAAAAAATATTCGGAGCCTACACTTGATGTGGGGATGCGAATAGCAAGTATCTTGAATTCATCCACAACCATTTTAGATGTGGGTGAAAAGATTAATGAGTTTAGCTACAAGGATGTGAGCATAGCTAATGAACTAATGGAATCCTGGGATTTGGACAGGCCGGGTGTTGATGTCCTTGAATGGGCATATAATTACTTACAAAAAGAAAACTATATAACCAAAAGTTCAAATGACTCTGGCTTTTCAAAGAACCTTTTGGTAGATAAAGGTAATGGACGATCTGAAGTATTTTTGAAAGGATCTGCTGTAAAAAACCTTAGTCTAATTTTAAGAAATGGAGATATTATTGAAGAATTGAGGGATGAGGTACAATCTTTTAATTATGATTTAACGATTATTGGAGGAAGTGGAAAACGTAGTATGGCCCATGATTTAGTTCAATATATTGATAGTTCTATCTTCGTAGTAAATAATTTTAATCGAAAACAAACATATAGAATATTACTAGCTGTGGATGACTCGGAAGGCAATAAAAAAGCGGTAAAATTTGCGGTACGCGTTGCTCAAGCTTTCAATATTGAGGTAGATATAGTTTCAATCACTAATGAAAAAAGAGTTTCTGAAAAATTTCATTCATACTCACATCGAGCCGAAAAAATGATGAGAAGAACAGGTGTAAAATCAAAAGTTAGATTTGTGAAAGGTGACTTGGTGGATACCTTACTTGATGTTGCGGGGAATAATCATATAATCGTTATGGGTAGATCGTCTCAATCACCACTTTCAAAGTTTTTTCTGGGAAGTAAGCCTCTTGCTGTAATGGAATCTTGTAATTGCCCCATGGTAATTGTAAAGTAGTTTTGGTGCGACTATTCATCTTGTTTATATAGTTTTTTTTATAAATTTTTCATTTACATAAAAAAACTTCTTCCCCATCAGTTTTTGAATCATTTACAGAATCGTTGAAATTTAATAAATTAGTATAGGTGTTTTACCTTAATAAATAAAGGGAGTAAGTGAATAACTATGGAATTAATTCATCCAATTTTTAAATGGCTACATGTACTAGCAGGTATTATGTGGATAGGACTATTATATTTTTTTAATTTTGTAAATACTGCTTTTGCACCTACCATGGATGGTGAAACGAAAAAGAAGGTCGTTCCAGAACTTATGCCTAGGACTTTATATTGGTTTCGGATGGGTGCTGCTTGGACATGGGGTACAGGAATTGTTTTACTTTATGTGATTTATTGGGCTGGAGGTATGATGCCAGATGATTTCACTTCAAATGAAGTAACTGGTGATCCGGCAAATATGTCTATTCATATACTTTTGTTATTTACTTTTGTAGCTGTGTTTCTTTATGATGCCATATATAAAAGTCCATTAGCGTCAAATGTAAGAGCAGTAACCGCAGTTAGTTTTTTACTTATTACAGCCTATGTCTTTGCTATGCAAAAATTGGGAGGGTTCGGATATCGAGCTGTTAATATTCACCTTGGTGCATTATTTGGAACAAATATGGCTTTTAATGTTTGGTTCCGAATCTGGCCTGCTCAACAGAAAATTATCACTGCTATCAAAAATGGTGAGGCACCAGATGGTGATCTTTTAGCATTGGCAGGTTTGAGATCTAAGCATAATACCTATATGTCAGTTCCTCTTGTTTGGACAATGCACAATCAGCATCATGTTACAGCGCCTACCGCTCTTGGTATACCTGATGAGTTCTCATGGGTTTTGCCAATGGCAATGGTAATTCTTGGTTGGCACATAGTATGGCAACTATATAAAAAATCTACCACAATTAAAGGTTTTTAATTACGTCCTTAACCTATAAAATTCAAGAATGCCCTCTGTGATTTCAGGGGGCATTTTGTTTTTTAGGCATGATGCGTTTTTTTAGATATGGATCCTAAATTCCCTTCGTATTGGAAACCATATATTCTTCAGAGTTCTTATGCTGCAGGAACTGTTTTTTTTATTACCTTATTATTATCTGAAAATCCCGTTGTAATTGCAAGCATAGGAGCAACAGCATTTATTGTTTTTGCTTTACCAAATAATATAGCAGCTGAACCAAAAAGAATAATTGGAGGACATTTTCTAGGTTTTTTCATTGGTTCATGTTTTGCTGTTTTTCCCTTCATGCATATAGTGCTCTTTAAAGCAATGTGGTTTGCTTTATCTATTGGTTTTACCATTCTCCTAATGGTCGTGTTAGACTTTGAGCATCCTCCCGCTGCAGGCACTTCCTTAGGTATGACATTGGTTGGCTATAGTAATAGTGCTGCTATTGCAATTATTATTAGTGTTCTTTTATTAACTATAATTGCTTATTTATCAAAACCGTATTTAGAAGATTTAGTTTAATCTATGAGTCGAAAATTGGCGATTTTACTTTTGATAATTACAGGGGTTTTATGGAGTACTGGTGGCTTATTAATAAAACTTATTCCTTGGTCTCCAATTAGTATTGCTGGTATTCGCAGTGGGTTATCAGCTTTAATTATTTACCTTTATAGAAAGCCCTATAGTAAAGGTTTCGGAAGAAATATATGGGCTGGAGCTTTTTGCTATTCTGTAATGGTAGTATCCTTTGTTTTGGCAAATAAGATTACAGCCTCTGGGAATGTGATTCTTATTCAATATGCAGCTCCTATTTATGTAGCATTATTTGGTTATTCTTTTCTTGGGGAGAAAGCTTCAAAGATAGACTGGATAACTATTGCAATAATCATATTTGGGTTGAGTTGTTTTTTTTATGAAGATTTATCATTAAAGCAAAAATGGGGTAATGTTCTAGCGATTTTTTCTGGATTGGGTTTTGCAGGTTTAACACTATTTATGAGAAAAGAAAAAAATGCAAATCCAATTGATTGTGTTTTATTGGGTAACCTAATAACGTTTGTAGTTTGTTTACCTTTTTATTTTACTGGAGTTACAATGGAAGTCACTCCATGGTTGTCTATTACATTCCTTGGTTTTGTTCAACTTGGTCTGGCTTATATTCTCTTTAGTACTGCAATCAAATACGTCAATGCACTAGATGCTATAATATACCCTGTGATTGAGCCTCTTTTTAATCCTTTATTAACTTTTATATTTATAGGAGAGCAAATGAGTCAAACAGCATTAATTGGAGGTTGCTTAGTAATTACTGGCGTAATTGGCAGAGGTTATTTGAGTGAAGCCTCTAATTAATTATACTCTTTTTACCCTTCTCTAAGGTTATAGGCAACGTGAACTCTATCAATTGCGACCATAAAGGAAGCAATCCTCATTGGAACTTGCTTACTTTTTTTGACTTCGTATACTTCGTTAAATGCATTTACCATTTTATCTTCTAGTTTTTGATTAACATCATCTTCTGTCCATTTGAATTGCTGAAGATTTTGAACCCACTCAAAATAGGAAACGGTGACTCCACCTGCATTGGTAAGTATATCAGGAATAATAGCTATTTTTTTATTCCATAATTTATTTGCTGCTGAACCAGTGACTGGGCCATTAGCGGCTTCTACAATCACCTTACAATTTAATGAATCAACATTTTTTTCATTGATAGCACTCCCCAGTGCTGCGGGTATAAGAAAGTCACATTCTAGTGCAAGCAACTCATCATTTGTAAGTTTTTTTCCTTGATCAAATCCATTTATAGTTTTGTTTGCATAGTTATATTCAAAAAGAGAATCAATATCAAGACCATCAGGATCATAAAGCCCACCTGTTACATCGCTTACAGCAATGATTTTACATCCGTATTCATGCAAAAATTTTGCGGCATAGGAACCTACATTCCCAAAACCTTGAATTACAACCTTGGAATTTTTCAAATCAATATTCCAGTTTTGCGCCGTTTCTCTTGTTATTACTGCGGTACCTTTTCCCGTTGCGGCTTCTCTACCAGCAGAACCACCTAATTCTAATGGCTTACCTGTGACAATAGCAGGGGAGTAACCATGCAATTGGCTATATTCATCCATAAACCAACTCATGACTTGAGCGTTCGTATTTACATCTGGGGCAGGGATATCAACATTTACTCCAATAATTGGATCAATTGCTCTAAAAAACCTTCTGGACATCCTCTCAAGTTCTGTTTTACTATATTTCCTTGGATCGACACCAATACCACCCTTTCCTCCGCCATAAGGTATATCTAAAAGGGATGTTTTCCAGGTCATAAGAGTTGCCAAAGAACGAACTTCATCAATGTCTACATGTTCGTGATATCGGATACCGCCTTTAAATGGACCTCTGGTATTATTGTGTTGAACTCTAAACCCTATAACACTTTCTACCTCACCGTTATCCCTCCGAAAAGGTACTTCTACAGTTAATTCCCTATCAGGAATTTCTAAGGCTTTAGCAATATTTGATTTTAATCCTAATTCTTTTACCGCCTGTGCATAGGCTGCTGATGTTGGATCAGTACTTGATGACATAGTAAATACCTTTTAATTTTATTAAATATCATTAAAAAAATCAGAACTTGAAGGTAATTGATATATCTTAACAATGCCAGTGTTAAAAATCTTAAAATTTTGCTGGGTATGAATAGAGAAATTTTAAAAATTAAAGCTAGGTTGTTTTAAATCTTTAATTATTGTCTCGATTTGTTTTTTTAATTTGAAAAAACCTCTTTTAGCATGAGGCCAAAACAACCTATCCCATTCAGAATTAATAAACTCAAATTTAAACCCTTTATTTTTTTCCAAATCTTTCATTGAATCCTTTACAAACCCTACTGATGGGTAGGGACTATGAATTGTTTCGGTTTCATTTGAATCTAAATATTTTTGAATATTGCTGTGATCATCGAAATTGAAAAGAATAATTTTTTTGTAATTTGCTTTATTAACATTCTGCTTAAAACTTTTTAAGGCTTTATCAATGAAATGATTGACTTTGCTAGCTCTTTTTATGGTTTTAATGTTTTCTTTTTGAATGAATAAAAAATCCGAATGTGGAAGGCTTTTTAGAGATAAATCATTTTCATGTATAAGCAGATACTTTACCTTCTCCGTACCATGAAACTTTTTTATGTTTAGATCGATTGGGTTGTAGTCTTTCCATTCTGAAGAATGAATAATGTTAAAATTAAGCTGACCTTTTGGGTAATATTTATTATCTGTAAACTTTTTGATGTTCTCAGCGGAGGTAATATATTGTTTATTTTTAGTATGAAGTCCTGCGACCCATCTCCAAGATAAGGTATTAGATGCTGGGTCTGCATCTAGTAGGTGATTCATAAAGAATTCTGCTCCTAGTTGCCAAGGTAAATTCAAGGTGTAAATCCAAATACTTGCAAACCACATTCTAGTATGATTGTGTAAATAATTATTCTTTATTAGTTCATGACACCAATCATCATAACAATTTATGGTAGTTTCACCGCTTATTGCCTTCACATAGTCGCTACTTTCTTTTTTTAATTTAAAATTTTCTAAATCACTTAAATAGTCCTCCCAAATCTGAGGACGATATTCAAGATATCCTTTCCAATATGTTCTCCAACATATTTCTTGTATATATTTTTCAACAGAATTGAATGAAAATGATTTAAGTACTTTTTGCACTATGTAATCTTCTGAAATAATTCTTCGTGTGATTGCGGGAGAAAGTCCACTTACAAAGTTTTTTTCTATGGATCCTAAATCAAAATTTCGCATTTTTGAATACTTCGCAGCTTTGTTTTTGATGAAGTATTCTAATTGATTAGAAGCATTATCATAAGAGAATAGATTAGTAAAATTTTGCATTCTTTTATTATCAGTTATTTAATTCAGATTTTCAACATATCTCATCTCTAAAAGAGCAGAAATATCGATATAATCAAGCGCTTTCTCGTGCGTAGCCTCTAAAATTACAAATGGTGCTGAACCAATATCGTATGCCTCTTTCCATCTAAGCGCACAAAGACACCAACGATCACCAGATTTTAATCCTGGAAAGTTGTAGATTGGATTTGGTGTAGAAAGATCATTGCCAACCGATTTAGTAAACCTTAGGAATTTCTCCGACATTACGGAAGCAACAACATGGCTTCCTCTGTCTCTTTCATCTGTTTGGCAGTACCCATTTCTAAAGTAACCAGTTAGGGGATCAAAAGAACAACTGACTAATTCTGTACCAAGAATATTTTTCATTTCTCACAAAATATTTATTTAAAAAAAGTAATTGCCCCTAATAAAATACTTGAATTATATTTAGAGTGCAAGAGCGTTTTGAGCGGTTATCTGTTGATGATCGTTTTGAACGTTTAATCTTAATAGAAAGGAGAAATTATGTACCTAAGTACTTCATTACTCGCTGCAAACGATTATGTTGGAATGTCGTTTTGGTTAGCGTGTGCAATTATGTTGGCTGCTGCCGTTTTCTTTTTTGTGGAAAGAAGCGATGTTAAAGGAAAGTGGAGAACTTCCTTAACAGTAGCAGGTTTAGTTAATGGTATTGCCTTCTGGCATTATTTATACATGAGAGAGGCCCATGTTGCATCGCTAGGTGGTATGGCTGATGCAACCACAACCGTATTCAGATATATCGA
>JAYPLH010000150.1:0-5059 GCA_038365355.1 Fidelibacterota bacterium | reverse complement strand
ACTAGTAATTTTTTATATGATTATGTAAATCATGATATCTTTACTCTTGGGGGATATGGGTGGTATGAACAAAAGAATATTCTTCAAAAATATAATAGTCTAGATTTATCATGGGATCCAATAAAATATAACACAATTGGTGGTAGCTTATTCTTTCCAAGATGCAAGGCTGTAATTTCTTATGATAAAAAAAATAAAAAATATCTGCTATATGGTGGACAAGGAAATGAAAGCGGCAAGCAGCAACAAGGTTTTAGAAGGCTTAATGATCTTTGGGAAATTGATTTAGCAAATCTTCAGTTTAATCAAATATGGAAAGATAGTTCTAAAGTAATTGATCCTTTGGATAAGCATCAGAAAGTTAGTATCTCTATTAAAAATCAAAAAGTTTACAAAATATTAGGAAGCCAAATATCAAATCAAAATAATACTTTAGCTGTTCCAAATGATTTTGAAATTTTAGTTTCATCTTTTAAAAATAGAGCTTTTAAAAAATATATAATCAATACTAAAGAAAATCATGGTAATAAAATACAAATTATAGATTTTCAAGCTTTGGATAATACGGATGAGCTCTTAATTATCTATCAAAAAAATGATTTAGATAAAAAATCTATTGTTTTTTCAACTGTAAAAACCCCTTTAATTGCTCCTAAAGAGCAAAAGAAACATCATGCTGAATTATTTATATTAATTTTAGTTGGGTGTTGCATTTTTGTTTTTCTTTGGACTACAAGGTTTGATGAAGAGGACAATAAGGGGTCCACTAATATTGATAGATTGTTGTCATTAAAAAATCAAGAAGAAAGCACGATAAATCAAGGACTCTCTATCAAGTTCTTAAATAATCTTGAGATCGTAAATCAAGGTACTATGATAACTAGCAAAGATTGGAAGTCTATAAAAGCAAGAAATCTATTTATCTTCATTATCCTGAAAGGAAAGGATGGTGCATCCAATAATGAAATTCATAATTTATTTTGGCCTGATGTAAATTTAGAAAGTGCGCGAAATAGCAAGGCAGTTGCTTTAAGTCGTATTCGCAGAATTATTTCACCATATGATAATTTGTTGGTCTCTAAAGAAGAAATAATTAAGTTTGAAGACCATGAAGATATTTTCATAGACTATAGAAATCTTTGTTCTTTAATGAATGCAAGAAATAAAAGATATCATTATTCTATGAACCCAATAAATCATATTCATGATGGGCATCTACTTAAATTTTCTAATGAAAATTGGGTGGAACCCTATAGATTAGATATATCGGAAAAAATAAGCTTATATGCTAAAAATTTAGCACAAGTTTTTATAGAACAAAAACAATGGGGTAAAGTTGGCTTAATTGGTAATAAATTATTACTTCTAAATAGTTTCCACGATGATGGTATGCGATACTCAGTATTAGCAAATAAGATGCTGAAAAAAAATGCTCTTTCTCTTAAAGTATATAATGATTTTATTAATAAATATGAGCTGGAAAGTGGAGAAAAATATCCAGTGTCTTATGATAATGTACTTTCAAAAATTAAAATGGATTGATATATGAATGTTTTAAAATCAAAAATTATTTTATTATTTATTTTCTTTACTTTATTCAATTACGCGTGTTCGCCATGGAATAAAAAAGAAAGTGATTCTTATGCTCAAATTTTCATTGATGTGCATGATCTTGGAAGGAGGATAACCCTTCATTCCAGTTTTAATGAGTTTTTAGGACATATTCCAGATTTTAAATGGGAATCAAGAGTTTACCTTGCCAGAATTGATGATTTACCAATTGGAAATACTTATGGAGATCTTGATAAGTGGGATATGGCTCTAGAAACTGGCTTCATCGATGGTTTAATACGAAAAGGATTAAATATTGCTGAAAAATTAGATCACGTAAAGCCTCGGGATAAGTCGGAATTTATCAGCACTAGTCCTGAAGATGCCTTTTACATGCACGGCATTGATCTTTCAGATTTAGGCCTGATTAAAAATGAAATTCAAGCATCTAGCCTCCTTACATATCAAATTATGGATTTTAATGAAAGTGATCTTTCCTTAACGCTTTATTTAAGAATGATTGATTTGGAATCAATGAAAGTCCTTACTTCTGCAATGATCAGTCTTGGTGATAGACTCGAATCAAAAGCTGAAGAGGAAATAAGTATGTTTAATGAAGCTTACGAGATCGTCAAAAATATCAGTGATTTTCCAAGTACAATTTTTACTAAATCTGGATCTTTAGCATTATTGAATGCAGATATATTAAATATTTCAGGGCAATATAAAAGGCTACCCTCCAGGGAGACAATGGCTATTGAAAATGGTATTATAACCGGTCTAATAAATAATGAAAAATATAAGGATAACAACCCTGTCATTATGGAAAAAACAAAAGGATTCAAATTAAAGTATCCATCTGTCTACAATAGCATCGTATTTAACACAAATCCTATCCTTTACGAAGATTGGTCCGAACTATACAAAGAAACAAATTGCAATTTGTTAATGCTTTACCGGTACATGCCAGACAATGGAATTTATATTAAGGTAATCAATGTAAGAAATAATGGAAGAATAATTTATTCAAACGCTTTCGTTTTTAATGGTAGAACAGATGAGGGAGTCATAAATAATCATGATATTGTTTCTGATGAGTTCAAAGCAAAGATAGATATAACTCTTCTGAAAAATAAAAAAGTCCTTATTGTAAACGGTGATAAGCAGGCAGTAGAATCAAAAACATATTTCCAAGATCAACCTAATTTTAATGAAATGAACCTTATTATTGAAGAGGGCATGATGACTTCATTAATAAAACAAAAAGTATCAATTTATGAAAAACTCAAAACCTTATACCTTAAAAGACCGTGGATGTATGATGATAAAGTTTTCAATCTAAACCCGCTTTATCTTGATGAATGGATTCAGTTAGAAGATTTTGGTGTTGAGGTATTGGTCGTCTATAATAATCTAATCCCATATCAGGAATTGGTTGCATCAGATTCTGATTATAAGAAGGTTGCAATCGGGATTAGGATTATTGATGTGAATACTGGAGATATACTCCAGGTAGGTGAATTAGTTAATACAAACTACTGATCCTAAATCAAAAAGTAAAAAGGATTAAATAATGAAAAGGTCTAAAATTTTAATACTTGTTTTTATTTCAATTTTGTACTCTAGAGATTTCACTATAGCAGATCCTCCGATGATTTATATCTATCATTTTGTGAGTTACGACACAACGTCTATAATTCTTAATGGAGGGACGCAAGATGAAGATAAAAATAAATTTTTAGGATTTTCCTTCTTTAAAAAAGATGATATGAGCTTTGGGTCGTATTTTTTTAAAAAAGGAGAAAATTTACTTATGAAACCTTTAGATCCCAAACTAGTATCAGCAATGGTAACATCAGCTGTAGCAAGGAATCCACATGTTCATATCGCTGGTGAATCAATTCAAAAAAGGATTAAGATAGATAATTTTTTAAATCTTGTCAAATCTTATGACTACCCTCAACGTACTGACTATATAATTATTGGCGAGGTAAATACCTTGGCGTCCCAATATGAAATGGATTTAAAGTTAATTGATGTTTCAACTCAAAAAATAATTGCTTCAGAATTTTTTAATTTAGAGTTTGATTCAATGAAAGATCTTAGGTCTAAAATAAATACATTAGTTGGCCCTTTGATGGATAAAATTGTCGAACCTTATATTGGATCTGTCTATTTGCGGGTTGATTCTACAAGTAGACATAAAATTCGATGGGATGATATTTCCATAAGGCCTCTAAAGTCCTTTGTGGGATCAAGAAATCTTGATACAGAAAATTCTGACTACGCTCCATATTTAACAATGCCGATGCCAAATAGGTTTCTTGAATCTCATAATGAGATATTATCTCAATTTGATGACTCCGACTATAAGTTGGTAAAAAGTTATGAAGAAATAAATACCTTTTTGGCTGGTAATTACAGAATAAAAGCTTTCTTAAAAAATAACGAGGATCCCTTTGTAACAGATTTCATCGTGAAAGCTGGAGACCTAAATGAAATTCATATGGTCCTCCCTACGAAAGATACTGATGGAGATGGGATTATGGATGATTTTGATGCTTGTCCATTAGTACCAGGTTTACCGAACGAAGATGCTGAGTTACATGGATGTCCTGTTCCAGTATTGATAGGTAACATTACTATTTTAAATATTTGGGATGGTGTCGGATTTGAAATTTCTAGTATAAATGAGGTGTCAGACTCTGTAATTGTTTGGGGATCAAAAAAGAATAATGAGATAGACTTTCACTCAGCTCCGTATCAGCATTTGATAAATTTAGAAAACAATTCAGTTACTATTTTTGATCTTCCTCTTGGGAACTATTACAGAAGTAGTTTTTCAATTACAGAAGAACGTTTTCCAGCAAAACAATATGTAAATCTTTTTGCTGATAATGATAGCTTGTTTTTAAAAGTTGGAGGTGAAGAAATAAAGACTTCTATATCTGATCGAGACTTCATTAAAGGAAGAGAAATTATAATATATTTTGACCCCTTTACTCCTGAAATAGATCACAAATACAGGTTATATGTTGATAACTCTTTGTTTGCAGTTACAAGTGTTTTAGGTGAATTACATATAATTGGGATGCCTTTTAGCTATGAGGGTAGAATTCGAGCTACTCGCAAAGGATTTAAAGATGCTATCATTGAAATTAAACCTGGAAATAAAAAATCATATCATATTGCTGACTTAACTATACCAAATCAAACTTTAGAATTAAATGAACTTCCAAAGGTTTCTGAAAGCCTGTCTGTTCTTTCTGCACTGTTACAAATATTATTTGATTGATTTAAAGTTCATCCTCCCATGCATGGCAGGCAAGAAACTTATAGTCACACCATTCACAGTGTCTTCCTTTTTTAGGATGGAATTCCTTCCTTTGTATGCCGTTTGCAACAGTTTTTATTTTTTCTTGTACGATAATTAATTCTTCTTTTTTAAAAGAGTGACTTTTCAATGGTTTTTCATATTCTCTTAAAAAATGAAGAGATGCGGATGATG
>JAYPLH010000149.1:0-5067 GCA_038365355.1 Fidelibacterota bacterium | reverse complement strand
GTTTGTCTGAAGTTTTCTGCTTCAATGGAGTAGATGTATAGTCCAGCTGAAACTCTTTTTCCAAAATTGTTTGTTGCATCCCACTTGATAGATTTGAATCCTGGACTTTGTTTTTCATTAACTAGCTCTTTTACAGATCGTCCTAAAATATCATAAACTAATAATTTTACATTACTTTCTTTAGGTAAATCAAAATTTATTATCGTTATTGGATTAAAAGGGTTGGGGAAGTTTTGATGTAAAGCATAGGTTTTAGGCAAGAGGTTGTTTTTTATCGTTAGATTATCTTGTAGTTCAAAGGAAATAGATGGCCAGACATCATGATTTGTCGCATAACCCGAATTATGATTGGGGACTATGCTATTAAACTCACCACCAAGTGTTAAATTTTCTTTGCTGTAAAAAGAGATATAGCTTGATGAGTCAATTGCTCCCAAAGCGAAGGAATGTAGACCTCCATTTGTAATAAATGGTTTAATATTTATACTGGATTTGATATTTTGTTGAAAAGAAAAAATTGTGTCTAATGGAGTCAAGTTTTCGAAAGATGAAAAACCAATATTAGTTTCATTTAATTTTTCGGTCCATAGAGTATCTGAAAATTGATATAAAACCATTCCTCCAAAATTTGGTTCGACATGAGAAGGTGTTAGGTTTAAACTAATTGTGCTTAGCGTATCTATAATTGTTGGTATATGGAACTTAAAAAACGTGTAATTATCATCTGAAACGGTTAAATGCTGCATATGGGATGGCAAATAGGTACTATCTTGAACATTTATATTCAATGATCTATCATTAAGAGGATAAACTTTATCTGTGGTTGTAAATGTCCAGCTTTCCCCGCTTGTGCTTCCAGGTATTCCTTGTACTGTGACTGACCAATTATAATTACTGTTTGGAAGCAAGTTTACAAACATTACATTTTTTGGGTAATCTAATGTTTGTGTTTCACTTATTCCTGGTCCGTTTATACTCACAGTAGCACTGACACCATTATAATTTTCTGCCCATGGATAGTTCCATGCAAGCCCATATTCTAAAGGCACATCTTGTTTCCCATCTCGTGGAATAGGAATACTGGGAAAATCGTATCTATATCCTGGAATCCAATAAACTGAGTCACCATATTCATACGGGCCAATATCTGGTGCATCACCTACAAATGCTCTATTTTGACCAGGAAAAGACTCTCCATGGTAGAAATCTTCTTCTTGTCCATCATTTATACCTTCAATTACTTTTCCATTATCAATAAATACTGAACCTTTTTTGGGCCTAAAGTCATATGATTGAGTACGATTATTTTCAAATGGATCCACTCCAAAAATATCTACCAATTGTTCTGGCGATCTGTTTCTATTATCTATCCATGGATTTTCCATTTCTAATTGTGGAAAAGATTGAGACCATACACCTCCATTATTATCGATCGGGAAATGCCTGCCAAACCAATTACCTGACTCATTAAGTAGAAATTCTGGATCTGTATTGATTACATCTGCTCCATTATTTGTTGTAGAGGGGTCTCCGCAATCAAATGATGAACATGGAAACCCTCTTCCAGCAATGACATTATGAATATCAGTATTATAATTTCCTTCTCCATTTGGAAGTCCAGCCTCATGCTCCTCTGTACCATAATCACCACAATATTTGTCGGGGCGCACAACTACATCGCTATCATAATTATCATACGCAGCAACATGATATATATTATGTTTATCACCTTTGATACGAAATCCACGCTTATTGCCAATAGAAATCACATTATGTACAAGACCAAATTGTCCAGCACAACTACCATCAAATCTTAAACCATTACGGTTCGTATTAAATAGCCAACAATATCTAGTAGTTGATTTATTAGCTGCACCTGAAGCTCTTCCTATACCAGATCCATCAGTATTTTGATAATGATTCTCAATCCATGCATATTCAACAAGAGATCTTTGACCAGGTCCAATATTACCTGACCTATTATGCCTCATAGTTATATATCTCCAAGTATCAGGAAAATAATTTTCATCATTTGTAATATCCGCATTACAGCTAACGCAATTATCATCAACTTTTAAATTCCAAAATTCTTTTCCAAACCACCCATTATATTCAGCAAGTATATTCTCGTATACAGGCCAGTATACTTTTTTAAACCTAAAAATATATGCGTCCACAACGTGTCTAAATACGCAATTACGCACTGTATTATACATACCTATATGCATCATATTACCTCTATGACGCTTATCAATTCCAGTCGAGACCATTTGACGATGTCTTAATCCTACCTCCCAACTGTGACTGAACGTTGAATTTTTAAATGTAATAAAACTTGTATTTTGAGTGAAAATAGCACCAGAGCGAAAATGAAAATTATCAAAGGTAATGTTATCAGAATTTTGTAAAAAAAGACTATATGTTCGAACACGGACTCTAACATTAGTTGAATCGGGTATCTCATTACCAGCATATATGTATAAAGTATTTGTATTTTTATCAAACCCATACTCTTCAAGCGTATCCAAATTATTTAAATCACCTGGCTCATAGCCGCCTGCATATGGTGCTCCACCGAGATCAGTTGAAAACACGGTATTAGGCTCTGGGTTATCATTATTCCCATAAGTTAAATCAGTTGGATTTTTAAAGTTAACAGGCATAGCAGGAATCATGTATCGATCATTTACAAATACTCCATAAATAGTATCTATTTTAGTATTTGCTCTTTTAGAAATCTGTCCCATATCTAAATGGGCTTTATAGACCTGATTCCCATTTAAGTAATATGGTTCCCAGTTTGCATTAACCTCGAGTGTCCCATCTATAATTGTGTTTTCATTTTCCCCTTTAACTTCAATTACTGGACCCTCTTGAAAAGAAGATTGGTTGATAAAATCAGCAAAAATTAAATCGGTATATCTTCCTTCTTTAACTAAGATACTTTGACCTCCTTGAACATTCTCTAAAGCATCTAAAATAGTTGGGTAGGGACAACCATAGGATCCATCTGGACCTTCAGGGCAAAATTCAGAACCAAGGTATTCAGGTAAAATATCTACATCATATAACGAAGCGTGATAAGAGTTCATTGAGTAATCAATAACTTCAAAATCTTCATTTGTATCCATCTTGTAATAAGCCAGTAAGCCAACAGCATTTGCATCGCCCAATCCATACATGTTTTGGTTTATTTCTGAAGCTGATCTTGCAACATTCCAAATTCGAACTTCATCTATCTTACCAGAAAATCTTGTTCCAATTGATGTAATTGGAATTGCTGATGGAATTGTTCCAGCCCAATTAGATGTACTATCTATTGCGACTCCGTCAACATACAGTTTTGCTTTTGTTCCATCAAAACTGAAAGCTACATGTTGCCAAGTCCTTGCAAGTCTAGCATCAGCTTTGATTCTATTGTTAAGTTGACCATTGCTAGAAAAGCCATAATAAATATCATCATTTCTAATAAATGTAATGTGGGGAGAGGAGTTTCCATATTGATTTCCATTAAAAATTAAATTTCCAATTATTTTTTGATGATAGTCACTTGTTGAATCTCCAGAGTAAAATAATGCCTCAAGGGTAAAAGTATTTCCTAAGATTGGAAAATTACTTGGTAGTTTTATTTCATCTTTTGAGGAATTATCATAGTTATTCCAACCCCCATGTTTGGTAAAGCGATCAAATTTAGCATAATTATCCTCCTCATAGGTTGCGTTCCCATCAACATAAATATCTTGCGCAAAAACAGCGCTTAGAATAAAAAAAAGTATAATCCTCATATCAACTTTGAATCTCTTTATTTAGGATTTAAAAAATAAATTATGATGGCTTGGAAGTTTTGCCATTTATTAATTTGGCAAATTTTCCTTGATATTTTCCATGTATTGGATCTGAATTTTTCCAACTCCAACCTCCAAAACCAGTATTATTGTAATCATCAAATGCTTCTTTTATCTCTGCTCTGGTATTCATAACAAATGGTCCGTATTGATAAACCGGCTCATTGATGGGTTTCCCTTGAAGTAAAAGTATTTTAGCATCTTTGCTTTCATTACTTAATATGCAATCTTTTTCTGGATTTAATTCAATCATACAATTACTAAATGAATTTCTGCGATTTAAATTGACTTTATTATCCTTAGGGATATATATACTTCTATTTACTCCAGCTATAGATCTAGGTAATTCAAATTCCCCGTATTCTTTTAATCGAATAATCCAAACACCCATTTGGTTTTTTTCATCTTGAGCCCAAGAATTTGGGGGAGGTTGAGGTGCAATATTATCATTATATTTTCCGCAAATCAGCTCAACAACTGTCTCAATACCCTTATCATCCATCACTGAAATTTTAGGTATATCATCATTCCAGAATATTTCAAAATTAGGTTGTGATCTTTTGTTGTAAGATGGAAGATTTATCCATATTTGAAAAAAATCAATTTTGTTTTGATTCTTTTGATCAAATAAAGGAAACATTTCAGAATGATTGATACCATCTCCTGCAGTGAGCCATTGAGCATCACCATCACCGTATCTAGCACGTGCCCCTAGTGAATCAGAATGATCAATTATACCTTTTTCAACAATTGTTAGGGTTTCAAATCCTCGATGAGGGTGTTTAGGAAAGCCAGGGATTGTTTCACCATGATACATGTTCCATCCATCTTTGTTTGAAAAGTCATTGCCTAGGGTTCTTCCAGTAAGAGATGCATTAGGTGAAAAACTTTTTGTTGCACTTGGATATGTATCATTATGATGAACACAAAATAAAAATGGATCAATTGTAGGCCAAGGTCCACTCGCAGGTAAACTTATTACCTTGTTTATCAGATCTTTTCGAAAAGTTATATCTTTTTGAGGCATTAAATTTGAAAATAGTTTTTCAATAGGTAAAAATAAAATTCCAAATATTAATTTTAGAATTTTTCTTCTTTTAAATTTATTTAACATTGCACAAAATAAGAAAAAAAACTATAAATATTGAAAATCTTTATTCAATATTTAGATAGAGTGCTATTAAGATTTATCGAATCGTTTTACTGCCTCCCACAAACAAAA
>JAYPLH010000148.1:0-5088 GCA_038365355.1 Fidelibacterota bacterium | reverse complement strand
TGGCTTCCAAATGCTCGTCCTACAGATAGAGATGGAGATATATATCTTAATAGGTACTACATAGTTCATTTTGGTTTTGATGTAAAATCTATCCTGGAGATAGAAGATAACCTTAGCAAGATGAGTTGTATTGATCATGTAGAGTTTGTTACTGTAAATCGTCCAACCTATACTCCAAATGACCCATATTGGAATAATCAATATGGTTTGGAATTAATTCAAGCTGATTTAGCCTATGATCTCTGGGATATTGATGGAGGAGAAGTTCCTGGAGAAATGGCATCAGGTGAAGTAGTTGTAGGTATAGTAGATAATGGTCTGGAATGGGATCATCCTGATCTAGTTGGAAATGCTTGGCAAAATCTTGGCGAAGATGCAGATGGGGATGGAGTGGTAATTATACAATCCGGAGGAAACTGGATTTTTGATCCTGGCGATGTCAATGGGATTGATGATGATGGAGATAATTATGTAGACAATTTTGTTGGTTGGGATGTTAGTTTTAATGATAATGATCCAATGCCAGTTAACAACCAATATGATCATGGGACAAATGTCGCTGGTTGTGTGTCAGCCTCTACAAATAATGGAACTGGTATTGCTTCCGTAGGGTGGTCCGTAAAATTGATGGGAATAAATTCTACAGATGATCCGGGTTTTGTAACCGATGGATATTCTGGAATATTAGCTGCAGGTCAAATGGGAGCCGATGTCATTAATCTAAGTTGGGGCGGTTTTGGAGGAGGAAATCAATCTGTAATAAACTCAGTTTACAATAATTATGGGTGTATCGTTGTTGCAAGTGCAGGAAACGGAGATGATAATGGTAACACTAACTTTGACTTTCATTCTCCCTCAGGGTTAAATAATGTAATCTCTGTTTCTGCTATTGGAGCAGGAGATAATTTTAGCTGTTGGGCAACTGCAGGAACCACGGTTGATTTATGTGCTCCAGGTGAAAATATTCGTACAACAGATTTAAATGGTAGTTATGGAAGTTTTTTAGGAACCTCCTTCTCATCTCCGATCACCGCTGGGGCAGTTGCTTTATTATGGTCTAGATTTCCCAGTGCTGACCAAGAATGGATAATTGATAGAATTTTATCCAATACAGACGAGTTCTCTGATATGACAGGTTCGTGTAATGCTGGTAGCTTGGAAGGTATGCTAGGAACTGGTAGGCTAAATATTAATAAAGCGCTCACTGCCGGAATCTTTCCGAGCCTCTATATATCCGATGTCAACTACTTGAATGATTCCGATGACGACGGGGTATTTAATCCAGGCGAAACAGTTAAGGTAAAAGTAATTGTTGGAAATGAAGAAGGATGGGCAGATGGTGAGAATGTCATTGCAACATTATCTTCTACCGATGATAGGATTCTAATTCTAGATGATACAATTGAATTTTCCAATAACATTCCAACTGGAGGAACTGCATTTACATTGATAGATCATTTTCTAGTTCAGGCTTTAGATGATGCTCAACTTGGTGATGTCCCTTGCACCATTCATTTACAGGCAGGTGCCGAGCCACCTTACTATGAAACAAATATTGAAATAGATCTTTCTATTTCTTTAGACCAATATGGATTTGATTTTCCTACTAGTGGTATGGTTTTAAAATCATCTCCTATTATTGCAGATTTGTATGGAAATTCTATGGGGCAGGTGTTTGTAGGTGGGGATAATGGTAGTATGTATGGATATATGGTTGGAGGAAATGAGCTTACAGGATTTCCTTTTACAGCCAGTGATAAGATCCGTTCAAGTCCAGCAGTTGGAGATGTAGATAATGATGGTAGCAACGAGCTTATTTTTGGTTCTCATGATGGTGGACTTTATGTTGTAAGTATTGTTGGTACTCAAGAAATGGTCTATTTGCAAAATGGATATATTGTTGGCTCTCCTAGTCTAGTAGATCTTGATGGGGACGAAGATATGGAAATAGTTTTTACTACACAAAGAGGAAGTAGTTCAGGAGAACTATTTGCAATCCATCATGACGGAACAGATGTGGACGGCTTTCCAGTAAATATTGATGAAAAAATGTTGGTTGGACCAGCAACTGGTGATTTGGAAGGTGATGGAGTAATTGATATTGTCTTATGTACATGGGAGGATAACGTTTATGCAATCGATAATTCTGGTACCATTAAACCAGGATTTCCATTTACCTCAACTAATAGATTTAATTCTCCGCCAACCCTGGTTGATATTGATAGCGATGGTGATCTAGAGATTGTTGTCGGTAATGATAGTGGTTTATTACACATATTGCATCACGATGGGTCTGAGATGGCTTCATTTAACACTGGGGATGATATTAGAGGTGGAATTTCTGTTTCAGATATAGATGACGATGGTAGTTATGAAATTTTATTTACGGGGTATGATGACTTTTTACATATTTGGAATCCTATTTTGGGGCAAGAAGTTCAGGGTTGGCCTATTGACTTAGGTACTAATTCTTTATCTGAACCTGCAACTGCTGATTTAGATAATGATGGCGACTTAGAAATTATTGGTGCAAATAAAAATGGTCAAATTTTTGTTTTTCATCATGACGGAACTTTCTTTAATCATTTTCCAACAACTGTTAGTGGGAACATAGAGTCTTCGCCGGCGATTGGAGATGTAGATAATGATGGTGACTTTGAAATTGCAATAGCGACAACAATGGGGCTAAAAGTTATGGATATAAAAAGTGAGTTTGGTCCTAGAATGTCATGGAAAGTGCATAGAGGGAATAGGTACAGATCTGGTTCTTTAGCAATGACATTGCTTTCGTATGATGATGCAAATAAATCTTTGCCTCAAAAATTTCTAGTAAGTCCTAATTATCCTAATCCATTTAACCCTTCAACAAATATCGATATTGAGACTGTTACTTCAGGAAAACTTCTAGTTAGTATCTATGATATCTCAGGTCGTTTGATAAATACCCTGCTTAATAAAAAAACTGATGCTGGGTATCATTCATTAAGGTGGAATGGCCAAAACTTCAATGGTGAACCAATGCCTACTGGTATATACTTTGTTCAGGTTGAATCAGGTGGTGATTTAGGCATTAGAAAAATTATGTTAATTAAGTAGAATACTTAATTGCCGAATAGATAACTATTTTTGTAAATTATACTTTATTCTTAAAAGGAAATATCCAATGAAAAATATTTACAGCACACTGATATCCTTCGTAATCGTTTCTAATATTGCTTGGGCGGAATTAGATTGTCCTGCAGATTCTTCTGTTCATTTGGACACAAGAACCATGCTTCCGGACGGAAGTCCCAACCCAACTTATGGTCAAGAAATCAACACCGGATTATGTGGATGTATTGGATTTGTTAATGGGGTAATGATGAATGATAATGAAGTTACATTTACCTTGCGTATTTTAGATAATGAGCCGATAAGAGGTATTGAGTTAGATATTTACCATGATAGCCCGAGCTTAGTTTATGCGGGTGTTAGTAAAGGTGAAAAGCTAGAAAATGTTGTTGATGAGGAAGGAAATCCTAGGACTATGACTTTACTGGGTAATTATTTAGAAGATCATCTTAAGGTCCTTGCATATAGCACTTCACGAGCTCGTACTGCGGGTGATGGTTTAGAAGGAGATCTAGTTCATATAAGCTATGAATTAGTTGAAGGTGCAGATTTACCATCTGAAGTTACCTTTTTTCTAGGATTGGCAAATTTGCCAGGAACATCAATGGATCCTGAATTGCTAAATGTTGTTTGTGGGTACCCTGATGAGGACAGCCCTGTTGTAGTCGAAACAAACGCTCTGTCTTTAGATGAAAATCTAACTATACCTACTCAATTTGCTTTGCATCAAAATTATCCAAACCCTTTTAATCCTTCTACTCAAATTTCATTTGATATCCCAGAGAGTTCTGAGCTTGTAAGTTTGAATATTTACAATATTTTAGGTAAAAAGGTATCCACTTTATTAAACAATGTAATGAGTCCTGGAATGCATAAGATTGAATGGAATGCAAAAGATAATGAAGGTAATCCCGTTGCCTCGGGTATATATTTTTATGAATTAAGCAGTTCTTCTTTTACCGCAAGAAAGAAAATGCTTTTGATTCGCTAAATCTATTTACAAATAGGAACTTTTAATTAAATTCCCCTATCTCTGGATGGGGGAATTTTTTTATGCGGACCTATTATAAACAGATCATAATTCTTTTTCTGTTAGGGCAATCTTTTGCCCAAAAAGATGTTTATCGAAATGTAGAAGCTATAGAAAAAGAATGGAAGGGATATACCTCCTATCAAAAAGAAGAAGCGCTATCTTTCTGTGATTTTTTATTTAGAGAAGGTTACTACGATCGTTGCCTTATAAATGCATTTCAGGCTTTGTATAAATTTTCTGATGATGACGTAGTTTCTGTCCTTAATTATTATATTGGGCGATGCTATGAAGAAATGATGAATTATAAGCTAGCGAATATTTATTATCAGAAAGTTATAAAAAAAGATCCAAAGGATAGCCAGAGTTATAAAGCTGCTTTTTACAGGAGCGTTTATGTTAAGCTAATGATGGATGATGTGGATGATGTTTTAAAAATTACTGATTCAACGAGAGCTGATCCATATTTATTAACTTTTAGGGGCTATTCGTATCTGAAAAAGAAAAAATGGGAAGAAGCTCGAACATCTTTTATATCAGCTCAATCTAATTTCTCTCATCCTCATTATGATAAATTAATCACACCATTATTTCAAACTATTGAAGAGGTGCATACTATCCCTAAACATAATCGTTATTTAATTTTTATGATGAGTAGTTTATTCCCAGGTGCTGGTCAATTTATGTTGGGAAATAAAACACAAGGTCAAGGGATCTTATCAAGTGTTGGTTTAATGATGTTGATATCCTCTTGGACAACTGTTCAGAGCCTGGTAGGCAGTAGTCATGCAGTGGATGATATATCTTTATCGGTTCCAATATTTAAAAATTACATCACTAAAAAAAGTGGACCTAAAAAAGATATGATTCCTGATAAGATATATACATCATCGTCATCAGCTAAATATCTAATTCCACCTATGTTAATTGGTTCAAGTATATTTATC
>JAYPLH010000147.1:0-5094 GCA_038365355.1 Fidelibacterota bacterium | reverse complement strand
GCGGCATTGTCTGCACATAAGCCAGAGCGCTAGCAATATTAAAAAGACCATCTGAGGTGCCAAACTTATATGGTATCATTGCACCTGTTATTACAATTGTTTTTTTAAGACGCTTTGCGCCAAGAACTTTGGCTGTATTAGTCATTGTATCTGTGCCGTGAGTAATTACAATTTGCTCTTCATTAGCAGCTGCACATTTTTCCAGGATTAATTCTCTATCTTTTTTTTTCATATCTAAACTGTCAAGCATCATAAGTGTCTCAATGCCAACCTCAACCTTGGACCTGCCTAATGCTAAAATTTCATTCATATGAGTTTTTTTAAAGTAAAGTCTTCCATTTTTTTCATCATAGTCTTTATCGAAAGTTCCTCCAGTTACAAATATTTTTATCATGCTAAGAGACTTTCACAAACTCACTAGTTAATTTTTTCATTTAAAGCTGAGACAATTACACAACTCATAGGCAGTTTTATAAATGTAAGAAAATATGTCTTTTTATTTTTAGTTCTTTTGAGACTATGAACAAAAATCCTAATTAAATTATATACATGATTTAAGGAAACATTTCGTGAATGGAAAAACATTGCAGGAATTACAAACACGGCATGTAAAACATCAATTTCTTTCCTGAATTTCATCAAGATTCATTGTTCATTATAGACTTGAAATTGTAATAATCTAATATCAGATTATTACAAATCACTCTAAATTAATCGCATGTCCAATAGAAAATAGAAACTCTAAACTCTATCTAAAATAAAGCATATATAAAAGGTGCTATAGCAGTGCCTTCTGTAAGTACTATCAGAGTTCCAAATAATAGTAAAAAGAAAACAATAGGAGCTAGCCAGAATTTTTTTCTAATCCTCAAAAAATCCCAAAATTCAGCTAGAATAGAAAGTTTAGACATGATTTTTCCTTATTTATTATTTTAAAATTGTTTTTTATAATCTTGACTTTTCTCAATGTCTGATCGTCGTTGATTCCAGTATGAATTACTATTTGATTTTTTCAAAGCTAAAAAATCTTCTCCTAAAAATCGAGTAATTAAACCTATTGGGGTAATTACTAAATAAAATATTATACTTAGTATAACTCTGGTCATTACCCATCCCAAAATTAAAGAGAATGTCATCCAAATTATATAAATAGGTTTTAATAATACTGGTATAACTAAACCAAAACCAATGAAAATCACTGCAATAATCGCTACACTTTCATAGATCCCATTATCATAGTAGAAAAGTAACAAGGAGATTACCAAAAGTATAATTCCGAATGTAATTCCGAAACTCCTAATATCCTTTTTACCTGTATTTATATTCTTTATTTCCCGCAACATAATTAATCAAGCTCAAATTCAGACATCCAATCAGAATCCTTATTTAAAGATTTTTGATTCTTCTTCGATAATAAATAATTATTCAATATAAGATAATCCATTTCAGTCCTCATGAAGCAGAGATATGCATCTTTGGGACTGCATACAATAGGTTCTCCTCGAACATTAAATGATGTGTTTACAATGACTGGACAATTATATTTTTCATTAAAAACAGTTAACATCTCGTGGTATCGCTTATTAGTTTCTTTATTAACTGATTGAATTCTGGCAGAATAATCAACATGAGTAATAGCAGGAACTTCGGACCTTGGAATATTTAGTTTTTGAAGTCCAAAATAAGACTCCTGTTCTTTTGTCATAGATATTTGTTTGTCTTCTTTAACATCTGCAACTATAAGCATATAAGGGCTTGGGCGATCAATTTGAAAGTAATCAGATATGTTTTCTTCTCTTATGGAAGGAGCGAATGGACGAAAACTCTCCCTATATTTTATTTTAAGATTTATTGTTTTCTGAGTTTCAGGTGACCTTGAATCTCCAATTATTGTTCTACTGCCTAATGCTCTTGGTCCAAATTCCATTCTACCTTGAAACCATCCGATCACATTTTGCCCATTAATAAGATCTGCTATTTTTTCAGGTAATTCTTCATCTGAAAGTCTTTGGTATTCATAACCTTTAGCATCTAAATATTCTTTAATTTGATCGTTACTGAACTGCGGACCAAGGTATGCTCCGTTCATGAAGTCATTTTTACCATCTGCTTCTCTGTTGTTATTTAAATACTGGTACCATGCAATGTAGGCACACCCCAAAGCACCACCCGCGTCACCAGCAGCTGGCTGAATGAAGATATCATCAAAAATCTTAGAACGGAGCAACTTACCGTTTGCGACACAATTAAGTGCTACTCCGCCAGCTAAACAAAGAAATTTTTGTTGAGTAATGTTTTTCACGTGAGTGGCCATTTTAATTACAATTTCTTCTGTCACTTCTTGAACTGACCTTGCAAGGTCCATCTCTTTTTGAGTAAGCTTAGACTCTGGTTTTCTAGCAGGTCCACCGAACAATTTATCAAATTTTTTGTTCGTCATTTTTAAGCCAACATTAAAATCAAAATAGCTCATATCCATTTTGAAAGAGCCATCATCTTTTACTTCAATGAGATGCTCATAAATTAAATCCTTATATTTTGGTTCTCCATAAGGGGCTAAGCCCATGACTTTATATTCACCCGAATTAACTCTGAAGCCTGTATAATAAGTAAAAGCTGAATATAATAATCCTAAAGAATTAGGAAATTTAATATCGCCTAAAATCTCCATCTTGTTCCCTGACCCGACACCATAACTAGTCGTTGCCCACTCTCCTACGCCATCCATTGTAAGGAATGCGGCATCTTTATAGGGAGAAGCATAAAATGCGGATGCAGCATGGGATGCATGATGTTCTGGAAAAAGTATTTCCCCTTTATACTGAATTTCTTCTTGAATAAGATTTTTTATCCACAATTTTTTCTTAATCCATAATGGCATCGCTTTCAGAAATGAGCTAATTCCTCTTGGAGCATAGGACAGATAAGTCTCTAATATTCTTTCAAACTTTAAGAAAGGTTTGTCATAAAATGCTACAAGACCCAAATCAGCAGCAGAAATACCAGCCTCTTTCAGGCAGTACTTAATAGCATTAATCGGAAAATCCTGATCGTGTTTTTTCCTTGTGAATCTTTCTTCTTGAGCAGCAGCAAGAATTTTTCCATCCTTTAAAATACATGCAGCACTATCATGATAGTATGCTGAGATTCCGAGTATATACATATTATTTTTAATTTTTACTATAAACGGGTTAATTGAGTGTTAAAAGTTTAAGAAAAGACATTGGAACGATACCATATTAATTTTTTTTCACCAAAGCATTCTCAACAATAGGGAATAAAAATTCAGAGAGGACCTCGTGTCCATTTATGTTGAAATGATTATCAACTGCTCCATATAAATTCATATTATCTCTATCTGATTTCATTCTCATATAATCATATGGATCGTAATAAGGAATTTCATATTTTTGAAATAATTCCTTTAATATTTTTTGTGGTTGGTTTATATCCACCTCATCTTCTGAGATATCAAAATTTTCAAGGTATTTGTTAAAAATACCTTCGTCAAATTGTAACTGAACAGGGATAAAGACAAAGAAAAGTGGAATATTATATTTATTGAACTCCTTTTGAATTTCTTTACATACATCGACAGTAATTCCCCACGCTTTAGATTTTTCTTCATTTTTGAAAAAATTCCATGGAAAATAATAAGCTGTTAAACCAAGCTTCATTAAAAGACCCGATAATCTATTTTTTAAAAATAGAAATAAATGTGATCTTACCTCAAGATAATCATTAATAGGGTAAAAAATTCCATATTTAAAGCTATGAAATGTTAAGTCTTCAGGTATTTTAAGCTTTCTAACAATGTGTGGCTGTTTAGGAGAAAATTTTTCTACTTTCTTTTTTACAACATCATTGCCGATATAAAAGAACACAATGCCTAGGTCAACATCGTTTTTCTCCAAAAAGCTTCTAGCTTGAATTAAATAGTGATTTGGGCTCCACCCCCCTACTCCAGAATTGTAAAATTCAATATCAAATCTAGAACTAATTTTTGATTTAATTTTTTCTGTAACAGTGTTTTTATTTTCTACCTGCAATGCCTCTAAGTATGAATCACCAAGAGCTAAAACTTTATAATCATACTGGACTGAATGTTCGTTAATATTTTTACTAATTCTAAAACCATTTGAATCTGAATAGAAGTTTACCACGCCTGCACCACCAGCATTGATTTTGGCATCTGCATTCTCAAAATGCCTCCATCCATACAAACTATCAGGCCTCCAAATATCATTATTATAATAGATTAAGTTTTGAGGAGAAAATAACCGTATGAACAATTCTGATAACATTATAGTTATGAAAACCGTACTAAGTAATAAACTAATATTTTTTAACATTTTGCCAAAATTCACTATGAATATTTAAATTTTTTCTATAAGTGCCATTCAAGGTAAGTATTTTTTCATCCTCGCCAGAGTGTTTGAAAGTGTTATTTTTACATGTAGGTTGTAGTTATAAATTCCTAAAACAAACCTTTCAAGACCTATATCTGCAGATTTCAGATTGACCTCTTAGCATTACATCTCTTTCAACGAAATTATTTTATAGTGTTCTATTAGCTCCCTAAACCCAATTAAATTATTTTGGAAAAATCTAATAATTAATCCATGTAAAAAAAACGTTGTAACAACTAGACGCATTTTGTAGAAATTCATTACAACAGAAATCATTGGATGTTAATCCCAATTTTCAAATCATAGATCTTTTGGGTAAAATAGAAAAAATTCATCTCAAGTTAAAAGTTTAATATCACTTGTAATAATAGTAACCACCTAAAATAATTATATCTTTTAGGCTCCATAAATATATCTCTGTTTTTAAAGGAATATACATGATATTAGCATACAATAATTATCTGATAAGAATCAAGAGATTGAATTTTTATAATTGAATGTTTATTAATTTCAAACACGTTTTATCTAATTTAACTCTATGAAGCATGCTCTTCGAATAGCGATTGGAATTATTTTGGTTATCATTGGCTTGATAGGCGGCTTAATTCCTATTTTTCAAGGATGGCTATTTGGTATTCCAGGCCTAATTATTTTAGCTGATTATTTCCCTCCAATAAAACGACTG
>JAYPLH010000146.1:0-5178 GCA_038365355.1 Fidelibacterota bacterium | reverse complement strand
TTAAACTAGAGTTATAATTATGAATGACAATTTTAATGAAGATTTTTGGTGGGAAGCAATTGATGAATATGTTATCAGTGAAATAATGGAGTTTGAAAGCAACCTAAATGATTATTATAGTCATTTACAAATCCTCTTTATTGATGAACATGATGTTGAAAATGAGAATGGTGGAGGAATGCGTTTTCATAAAAGTGTTTCTTTTGATAATGTTGATGAGCTTGAATCTTATATTGGAAGTGAGGAAGTTAAAAAATGGAAATCAGATTTTAAAAACTTATCTTCAGAACAGAAAAGCATTCAACATGAAACAGCGTTATATGTTTCAAATGAAAATGGATATGAATTTTTAACTAGTTTAATATTAACCAAAATTAATTTTATGGAAACTTTGAGTGTAGATTGCGATGAATGTTTTGATTCAGTCTTATTTTGTGATTCGACTCCGATAGACAATGATGACGACTGGGTTAGAGTTTGCAATAATTGTAAATAATTAGAAAAATAATAAATACATTAAACTAAAATGAAAGGTTGAGAAATGAGTTCAATTAAAGGAAAACACATATGTTTTACTGGTAAAATGGAAAAAGGTGATCGCGATGATATGAAAGCACAAGCCAAAGATCTTGGCGCCATTATACAAAGTTCAGTGAATTCAAAAACAGAAATCTTGGTATGCGGTGCAAATGTTGCACATAATAGTAAGAGCACAAAATTAAAAGCTGCTAAGAAGCACGGTGCAGATATCTTAGATGAAGATGCATATTACGCACTAATTAAATAGAGTATGGCTCGTAAAGCTACACTTATTTTTGATAAACTATCTTTTTCTGCTGAGTTTGTAAAAGTAGATCGTAAGAAATTATATGGATGGTCCAAAATAGTTGTAAATGATAAGGATAAAAATCCTTGTTCTTCTGCATCTATTGCAGATGGTTCGCATATTCTTCCATCGAAATCAACCACTCTTCAGGGCTTTAATGAAAAAGGGGAATATATCTCTCGATCAAATTTGGTAGGAGTCGATTTAGATAACAATCTAGTTGAAAAAGTACCATCAACCTATGATATAGATACAGAGTTAAAACACTCAACTTTAGATAAATACTTTTCTCTTAATGTAAAATCTGTTTACCAGTTAAATGTAGTTGAAAATAAAGAGGATCTATTAAATATACTTAAGGATAAAATTGTTTTAACATTTCCGTTTAATTATCGCGCAGATTATGAAGCAGACGATGCATTTATTTTATCAAGCAATGAGCACATTTTTGTTGTAGTTGGAACGCCAGCAAGCTTTGAATTTATTGGCCTTGAGAATAAAGAGGAAGAGGTTGTTGAGTTGGAAGAAGAACAACCAACTGAAGATGAATTTGACTTTGGGATGCTTTAAGATGCGTTATATTAATTTGTCCAATGATAAAAAACGTAATGCTCAAGTTTTATTTAAATCTGCGCCTTCTTCTTCAAAGATATTAATGGTAAATGTTAATGATAAAAAACCTCTTACAAACAAGCGTTTATTAAAGTTTTCAAGTAAAAATAGTTTATATGCTCTACTCCATCAATTTAAAGATTCAGAAAAATTGTCTAGTGCACTCATCAAACATGATCCAGAAATTGACTTAGAATTGACAGGGAAATTTCTTGAAGATACTGATAAAATCTATATCAATGATAAAGAAGAAGTAGTATATCAAATCTATAAATCTGAAGAAGTATTTCTTCCTGATGGAACATTAAAAGAAGAAAGAGTTCCTCGATATCTTGAAGAAAATATTGATCAAATTAATCCGGTACATTGGACAGGAAAATTATATCCTAAAAATAAGATATATCAAAAATTAGTATTTAATAAAAAATATCAATTATTTCATATTAATGGTCTTACATATGATTTTTTATTTGATATGGCACAGAAGTTGTCAAATGAAGACTCTCTAATGATGTTAACAGCAGGTGAGGATAGTAAACAACCTTTAGTGCTCAACGATGGGGGAAAGCCATATAGGGCGTTTTTAGAGGGAAGAGTGCAAGATAAAAAATATTGTCTTATTTTGCATTTAACAGATATGGAATTAAAATCAGTGATACAGGAAAAATAATGGAAGAATATATAATTAAAAATATACTTAAAAATAATCCAGGCATGTCACAAGAAGATGCTGAAAAAGAAGCACATAGAATTCAAAAAGCTTACAATAAAGCAAACGAAAAAAGAGATGCCAAAAGAGAAAAAGAACATAGAAGAAAATGGGAAGAATCATTACAGTCTGATAATGATATGTTTGCACTAGACAAATTATCAGATGAAGATCTTGATGACTATTTCAATCAATGATTGGATTATTATATAAATGAGAAAATTATGAGCAGTACAAATCATTTCTTAACAAAAACTCGATTTAAAATAGGTTTAGAGTGTCCAACAAAACTTTATTATTTATCTAAAGGATATCCATCCTCGAAAGATAAAAATGAATTTCTACAGGTTCATGCAGATGGTGGTCACCAAGTTGGCGAATACGCAAAATTTGTAATTCAAGCAAAATATCCAACTCATCAATTTGAAGATTTGAGTTCAGATTTAAGTTATCCATCATGTGTTGACAGGACAAATGCGTTTTTAAAAGAAGATAAAATTATTATTGCTGAATCAGCTCATGTGATTGATAATTTTTTTATTAGAGTGGATTTATTAGTTAAAACAGGATCGCTCATTGAAATTTATGAGGTAAAATCAAAATCTATTAGTTCAGAAGATAGTTTTTTTAAAGTAAAAAATGGCTTTACAGAAGTGAAAAAAGAATGGAGTCCTTATATTGCTGATATCGCATTTCAATATGGCATTATCAAAGACTTTTTTTATGATGAGCATGAATCAGAACCCATATTGCTCATGGAGACTGATGTAATAAAAGAAGATGGATTTTTATATTATATTGGAAAGGATGGAAATTTATGGAGAGCATCTGGCCCTGAAAGTGAGTCTCCAGATGAAAAAGTGTTTGATGCAAATATTAAAAAAGAAGCAAATTATTTATATTATTTTAAAGATAATAATATATATAAATCCCAATTATCCGTTCCACTAGATTTTAAGGCATACATGATGGTATTAGATAAAGATAAACCATCAAACATAGATAAATTAAATCAATATTTTTTTCTAAAGAAAAAGAATAAAAGAGTTGATGTCGAATTACAGAAACTATCTGAAGCTGAGTTTTTATCAGGTTTCAAAAATGAATTAAATGATAGTTTAATGACCATAAGAGATATCACAAATATTGTAGAATTAATTGTTGATCCTCCAAGAAATCAAGCTGGTCGTGGAGATTATTCAGATCAATTAAAATTTCCATTCACAAACATACAAAAACCATCACCTCTAAGAGGGTTCTTTTCTATTGCACATTATCTGGCATGGTTGTACAAAAATAAGCGTAAAGACTCTAGTCAGACATATTTTGACTATGTAAAAGATATCGGAATGTCTGGTACTTTACATATGGGAATTGGTGCTAAAGTGTTTTTGGAACAACATCCTCAAATTAATAGAGTTGGAAGTTTTTGTAAAAATTGTGAATATAAAGTAAGCAATCAAAAAAGTGGTTTTGATGAGTGTTGGTTAGAAAAATTTCCATCCTATAATCCTAAAAAAGACCATATTTTTGAATTATGGAACTATAAAAAATCTCAGGATTTCATTGAGATGGGGTTCCATACATTAGAAGAAATGCTTTCTAATAATTTTCCAACAATGAATCCAGATACAAAAGCATTTCCAAGACAGCAATTGCAAATAGAATCTTCAACAGGTTCAACAAAAATTAAACATTTAATTGATAAAGATTCTTTGAAATCAAAAATGGATAATTGGAAATTTCCTTATCATTTTATTGATTTTGAAACATGCCAAGTGGCTTTACCGTTTCATAAAAACCAAAAACCTTTTACAATGTTAGCCACTCAATTTTCTTGTCACTCTTTGAACGAAGATGGAACTATTGACCATTTCGAGTGGATTGCAAGACAAGATAATCATGATCCGAGTTTTGAATGTATTGAAGAGCTTTACAAAGTGCTTGGAAATGATCAGGGTAGCATTTTTATGTATTCTAATTACGAAAACTATGTATTAAAAAGCGTAAAAAGTAGAATGGAAGAATTTGATAAAGTCCATTATTCAGAATGTATATCATTTTTGGATTCCATTACTTTTTCTCCAAATGAGAATAAGCCAGAAAGAGCATTAATTGATTTAAAGGATATTGTATTAAAGCATTATTATCATCCTTCAATGAAAGGTTCAAACTCTTTAAAAGCTGTGTTGCCAGCCATTATGCAATCCAGTCCATTTTTAAAAGAGAAGTATTCCCAACCTTTGACATTTGGAGAAAATTTATCAGGTCAAATATTTTTTAAGGAAGAAAATGGAATGGTTTTAGATCCGTATAAGTTACTGCCAAAAATAAAATCTGACGTTGCTTCTTCGAATGCCTACTTTGGAGAGCTATTAGCTGATGGAGCAGCAGCAATGAAAGCATTTCAATTAATTCAATTTTCTGACATCATATCGAGCAAAGAAAAAGATAATTTAATTGACGCGTTAAAAAATTATTGTGAACTTGACACACTAGCAATGTTAATGCTTTTTGAACATTTAAAACACTTACTAAATAAAAGTTAATATGTCTCGCATTTATAAAAATAAGATATCTACCAATAAACTTGTAGAATATAAAGATTCAAGAATAATTGATATTATTGATGATATAGCAGACGATAAATTAGTATTGCCATCTTTGCAAAGGAAATTTGTTTGGAAGGATTCTCAAATTACAGATCTATTTGATTCTATTATGCAAAGTTATCCAATTGGAACATTTATGTTTTGGAAAATAGGTAATAGTAATGATGACAAGAATATTAAAGAAAGAATGAAGTTTTATAAATTTATCAGTGAATACAGAAAAAATAATTTAGGAGGCGGTAAAGAAGTTGAAAATAGTGAAAAAATGGAATGTGTTGTTGATGGTCAACAAAGACTAACATCAATGTTGATTGGATTAATAGGTAATTATGAAAAGCATACAGTTGATTGTAAAATGTATATTAATCTAAGTTTCTTAAACACTCCAAAACCCTATGAGGAAGAGTCTTCTATGGAGA
>JAYPLH010000145.1:0-5217 GCA_038365355.1 Fidelibacterota bacterium | reverse complement strand
TAGATCACCAAATACACATAAGATATATAAAAATGCTTTTAAACGATACTTATCTGGTAAACCATTACCTACTAATCCAAACTCCAGGAGCATGCATATTAGAGCAATTAATGCTTGCTGGAATTGGGGTCTGAAGAAAGGAATAATTACCAAAGCAAATAAGCTAGATATGGATACTCGTGGCGAAGCAAGGCAAAGAACTTATACTAAAGGTGAACTGAAATTAATGTTTGAAAACATTGAACCACATCCATTCAATTTATTTGTACGATTTGCATACTACACTGGTGCTAGAAGCGGCGAAATACGCTCTATATCGCCAGAAAATGTTGAAGAAGACTACATTGTTGTTAGAGGAAAAACAGGACGAAGAATGATCAAATTAAATAGCCAGGCTAAAGATATAATTAAAGAAGTGAACCCTCTTTGGGCTTATAATAAGGATTATGTTACCCATAGGTTTAAAAAAGAGGTACGCAGACTAGGTATTAAAAATGCAAGGTTCCATGACCTAAGAAGAACATTTGGGCTAAACCTAATTAAGCAAGGAATGTCAATTTATAAAGTAGGGAAATTACTAGGTCATAAATCTGTAAAAACCACTGAACAACACTATGCTCCCCTCCTAACTGTAGAGATTGAGGATTTTAAATTATAGAAAAATTAAATACTAAAAATTCTGTTAATAAGCCCTTCATATTTATTGATTTTTAATTTTATCATCATGTGAAGCTTATAAATATCAATAGTTTTTAACCTTTTTTATAGATCCGTCAGGGTTATAGTATATCCACTTTCCAACCTCTCTACCATTTTCAAACTGACCTTCAATCTTTTTATTGCCATTATCATAGTATGATACCCAAGGCCCCTCAGCTTTTTCCATACCTAATATATTATCAGGATACATTTCCTCATCTATAGCCCATCTTTCAAGCATAGATAATTGTTTTTCTTTAGCCATAATATATATTAATTCATTGGATGTTGATCAGCAAAATCATTAAATGAATTTTCTTTATCTAGCACTCTTATATTGATTTTTTTTGCCTTATTGCCAAACGATATTACTCCTGGCTCCAAAAATTCAAAATGTTTTGTAGATAATTCCTTACCATATTCAGGATGATCTTTCTCAAATGTAATAACTATCCTATCACTCCAAGTCCCAAAAGGTCCCATTACACATTTAGCATTTAATCCGTCAATTAAGACGCTCAAAGTTGTGCCGTAAGGTTTTAACATTTTTTCATTAAGAAGTTTTGCTTCCATGATTAAGCCTTATTCCTGTTCATTAAGGTACGGTAATTGGTCAGACCAAGTAGCGTAACGTTTTTTACTAAATTTAATTGCTAATTCTTTTTCTAACATCTCTGCATCAGATCTAGTTTTAAGTGGATTTAAATCTTCAAATTTTTTCCAGTGAATATAATTCTCCCCCCATTTAGCTGCTACGTTAGACCAGTTTTTTTTACCATTTTTATTTGGTAGTCTGTTTAGGTGTTCTTTCCATCTTTTTTCTGGCTCTTTACTAGTTGAACCAACATATAATCCATGTTTATTTGGATCAGGGTTCTTGTTCTTTTTTTTAGCAATGTCCGATAATGCAAACTCTTTTCTCAGTTGGCCAATGTAGACGTAGAATTTTTGTTTTTTAGGCATAGTTGATCAATGAATTATAAGCAATAATAATTAAAAATCAATAAAGACACTTATATCTTATGTTTCTCCATAAATATCACTCTCTAAGTACTGACTAAGCGTCAATCCATTAATTAGATCTAAAAGCGTTTCACCTAGCAATATAATTGGTCTATTTGTTGGCTTAAAACTACCATTATCTTTTTCCCATACTTTAATTTGAAAAAAAGACTTTCCATTTACAGTGTCTTTTGACACTCTAATCTCGCTTCCATTGTTAATAATTATTTTTTTGATAATCATAGAAATCCTTTCTTTATTAACTCTCTTTATAAATAAAGAGAGAGTTAATAAAGAAGAAATCCCTAGTTTTTAATAATAGAGATCTTTTTTTAAATAACATATTTAGGTGATTATCATTTTATTAATATTCTCTTTTATATCCTTTAAAATATCATTTATATCAACAGCAAACTTATTCAAATGAGTTTGGGTTTTCTGATCTTCTGATTTAGCAACCCTATTAAAAAACTTAATATCAATTTTTAGCATTCCAGTAACTGCCTTGTTCATAATATCTAGTTTTGCTATTGCTAGGTTAAGTAAGGCTTTAGAACTTGGATTAGGTTTAGTCTTGGTCTTATTTATTTTACTGAATTTGGGCTTATTTTGATGAATATTGGACGCATCGCATTCATGGTAGGCACTATATAGTAAAATATCATTTGTAATGCTTAAAACTTCTAATAATCCAAAAAGTTGTCCCCAATTATTATCAAGCTTACTTCTCATATTAATTAAAATATTTACTTGCTCATAGTCGCCTTCATCTACTATTTCATTATATTTTATATTTAACTGTTTTTTAATATCGCTAATACTGGCGAGGTTTTTAGTTAATGAATTATAAGATTCTGAGAATATGTTGTTACTGTTGTTATGACTAAACAACTGCGATGTAAGAAAAATTATGAGTAGAGCTTTTTGCATAATAAACCTTTATTATTATGCCTATAACAGTTTGCTAGGTCACATAGTTCCCTTTTATAAAGTGAAACTGCTTAAAAAAAGTTAAGTCCTTAACTTTTTTTTAAACAACTAAACAATGAAATGTAAAAAATTGTTAAAATCGTATAAAATTATTATTATCGATTATGTCAGGTAGTAATCTTCTAAAAACTAAGATCAACTTAGATGCAGAAATCATTGATCTAATTAATGCAGCAAATGAGCAAATTTTAATTTATAGCCCATATATAAAGATCGATGCTTTAAAGTCAATTTTATCAGGCAAAAATGCCAGAACAAGTGTAACGATTATAACCACCTGGAAAAAAAGCGATGTGGCTTTTGGGTCTACAGATTTAGACGTTTACCCATTTTGCAAAGAAAACAGATTTCAATTACGCATTAACAATAATATCCATTTAAAATGCATTGCAGTTGATGGTATGAAAAAAGCATATATCGGGAGTGCAAATATTACTAATGCAGGACTAGCCATTGGAGGTAATTACAATTATGAGATAGGCGCGATAAAAGAAGACTTGACTGTCAGAGACAAGTTTTATCTTCATGAATTAATTAACAATTCTTTTGAAGTTGATAATGATTATTATGATGACATTTTAAATGAAGCGAAGTATTTAGAAAAACCAAACATCGAAGAGAGCTTCAAAGCAAAAAAAGAATTGAAAAAAGATTTTTTACTTACTTCATTACCTCAGTGCAAAAGTCCAAAAATGTTTTATGAATATTATCTAGGGATAAATAAAGACACTGACTCAGATGACTATCTATGCTATTTAAATGATTTATCTAACTATGAAATCCCACCAGGACTAGATGAAACTGAACTTAAAAAGCAATTAAAAACTAAATTTTTAGAACATCCTTTTTCAAAAAAAATGTTTCAATTCATTGGAGATGATCATTTGAATTTTGGTGCCGTCACTAAATGGCTACATAATATTGTAGAAACTGTACCAACTCCCAAAAGAAGAGAAATTAAAGACATCCAGATAAACCTTTATGAATTCATTAATGAGCTATCAGATAATTATGTTATAGAAGTCCCTGGAAAACGCTCTCAAGTAATTAAAAAACTTTAAAATGATCTACCCTTATAACCTCCCTGAAAATGTTGAAAGCCAGGCTGAAAGAAAAGTTTTTGATTATTTAGATAGAATTAAAGATAAGTACGACATTTTTTATTCAAGATCTTTCTTAGGAAGAGCAAAATTTGAAAAAAAAGAATATGAAATTGATTTTATCATCGTAAAGAAACCTGACCGTAGAAAAAATTATACAACCATTATTTCTATGGAAGTAAAAGGCGGAATTTTAGAATATGATGGAATGAAAAATCATTGGACGCAAAATGGAAAAACATTACCAAAAGGTCCTGATAAACAAGCTACATCTGCGTCTCATTCTTTAATCAACCGATATAAAGAAATAGCAAATGATGTTAATATGGAATGGATCGTTTGTTTTCCTGATTGCGAATTACCATCCAATACTGCCCTACCCTCAAACTTAAATGAAAATAAAATTATAGATAGAAATAGCGCTATCTATATTGATGAGGCATTAGAAAGTATTATAAATGAAATAGAACGAGAATCTACCAAGGGTGGCTGTCCTTACTATGTTTATGAGAATTTTAAAAAAGAACTTTTAAGAGGCGTGGGATTTGTTGAAACATTAAGTGCTCAATTTAGATACGAAGAAAAACGCTTTGTAGAACTGACAAATGAACAAATAGATACATTCCATCACATTTCTTCAAATAATAAAATATTAGTCCGCGGTTATGCTGGAACAGGAAAAACTATAGTTGCAATTGCTGCAGCTCAGGATAAAGTAAAAGAAGGAAAAAGCGTATTATTTTTATGCTATAATAGAACTCTTGCTAATAAAATCCGTTACAGGTTTAATAAAGACGAATTAAATATCCAAGTTACAACTTTTCACTCATTAGCTAGAGAAATAATTGAAGAAGTTGAGCCAGGTTGGTGGAAAAACAATCAGCAAAATGAGGAAGAATTTTGGTCCCTAACAGTACCTGTAAAACTAGACTCGATTATTAAAAAATCTTCAAAAATTTATGATGCAATAATTATTGATGAAGGCCAAGACTTTGAAGACCTTTGGTTTGAAAGTATATTTAAACTATCACACAAAGATACATCCTTTGTTGTATTTACAGATATAAGACAAAATATATTTGAAAGAAATGGTATTCTTCCAGATCAAGATTCTTTCATGAAATTTGATCTTATTTACAATTGTAGAAACACTAAGTCTATTACATCAGAACTAGCTGGAATCATTGATGAAAACATTCAGTCACACCGCTCTATTCCAGAAGGAGAATCAATTACACGAAGGTCTTTTAAAAATGAAAAAGCATTATGCGATGCCTTAATATCAGAGATCTCAATTCTTGTAAAGAATCACAACATAAAACCTGAACAAATTTTGATAATGACAAACAGTCAAGTAAATGAATCTTCAATTAAAAATTTATGGAAGATTGGTTCGCTAGATGTAACTGCCCTTGATAGATCTGGT
>JAYPLH010000144.1:3325-5229 GCA_038365355.1 Fidelibacterota bacterium | reverse complement strand
GGAGATGAATTTTATGATACTGGTTTTGCACCTGAGTGGTATGATTTGTCTAGCGAGAATGCAAGAATGGATTTTGACTGGACCCTTCATACGAAAAACAATCATAAACTTAAGTCTGGGTTTGAGCACACTATTACCGATATTCAAGTCTTAGATATTGATGAACCTTGGAGTGGCTCTTCAGGGTTTGGAGCTAATTACGATAGTTACAATGCAAAAACTTTTTTTGGAGCATTTTATTTACAAGACAGAATAGTATTTGAAGGGATGACTTTGAATCTTGGTATTCGTACAGATTATTGGGCTCCGGGTAGATATGTTGAAGAGGCGATGAATGATACAAGTAATATCATTATTACCAATAACGCTCGTCAGTTATTTAGAGAAGAAACATTTGACTTCCCATGGTTTGGTGATCCTTATAAAATGAAAGCGCGGTTAAGTCCTCGTTTTGGAATTTCACATCCAGTTACTGATAATGATGTTTTATACTTTTATTATGGCCATTTTTCTCAATTGCCTACTTTTCAATATGTGTATGCAAAAATAAATTCTAAGGCTCAGTCTACTTATCAAGTTTTTGGAAACCCTAATTTAAATCCAAAGACAACAGTACAATATGAGATTGGAGTTAAGCATCGTTTTAGTGAAGACCAGGTATTGGAGCTTAAAGCGTATTGGAAGGATATGTTTGACTATGAGACATCTCAAACAATTAGACCTTCCAACCCGAAATATGCTCATTTGTCCTTTAATATGTATTTCAATGCTGATTATGCTAGGTCTAGAGGAATCGAAGCAATTTTAAAAAGCAGGCTTTTTACCAACTGGTATGTGGACTTAAACTTTAATTATAGCATCGTCACGGGAAAGAGCTCTTCTCCTTTGGATAATTTATTGGTGCAAGCAGGTCAATTATCTGAAAAACCTCTAGGTGAAAATTATATGAGTTGGGATAGGCCGCTCCATATGTTTACGAATATTTCGTATTCACATCCAAGTATGTGGGGCTTCTCTGCTAGGTTAGAGTATGAGTCTGGAAGAAGATATACGAGATCTATCCAAGATACGGTTATCACAATAGGAGATAAACAATTTTATGATGGTCCAAGAGAAGATGATCGTCCATATGCTTTTTTAAGTGATGCTACAAAAAATAATATTGACGTCAAGGTTTACAAAACTATAAACCTTGGTCAGTTTAAGCTCAAGGCATATGCAGAAGTGGAGAATGTACTTAATGATATAACTCCTAGGCGGATTAACCCTTATACTGGAAGAGGCTACGGCCCAGGTGAAATATATGGGTATAGATTATTGAATAGCCCTAATCCAAATGAAGACCCTTCACGCTATTCTAGACCACGATCTATGGAGATAGGGATACAGTTTATTTTCTAATGAAATTTATTTTTTATATTATTTTATTTATTTTTTCTTCTTCTTTTAGTTGGAGTCAGACGCTATTTCCAATCCTTGGTGGACAGCGAGCAGGGACATCCGTTTTTACATTTTTAAATATTGGTGTTAGTGCTAGGGCAACGGGAATGGGAGAAGCTGTTGTTGCGCTAAATCAAGATGCAACAAGTATACATTATAATCCTGCAATCGTTGCTCAGCTAGATCAGACTGAGATCTCTGTTTCTCAGATACAATGGCCAGCTGATATTTTTTATGATTATTTTAGTTTATCACATCGTTTAAAAGGACGTCATTATATAGGTTTAAATGGTGGAATTTTGCATATGAAACCTATGCCAGAAACAAATGAATATTTTCCGGATGGGACAGGAAATTATTTCTCTTATCAGGATAGGTTTCTAGGAGCAACCTATGGAGCAAAAATGACAGATAGGTTTAGCTTTGGTGTAACATTAAAATATGTTGCTGAAGATTTAGCAGAA
>JAYPLH010000144.1:0-3225 GCA_038365355.1 Fidelibacterota bacterium | reverse complement strand
ATAGATGGTTCGCAAAGAATATTTGTATGGAATCAATATTGGAATGAAGTTGGTATTAGTAAAGTTATTACAAGTGCTACATTTATTCATTCTCAAACTGGAGAAGATACCACAGTCAGCGTAGGATCAGATTTTTGGCTTTCTTTACTTAATGATAGCAATTGGGGAATTGTTGACGGTGAGATGACTGTTGATCAGACATTGATTGATTCTTTGATGCAACCACATCTTTTCTACGATGGAACTTATGAGATGAATTTATATCTAGACACATACTACAAATCAGACTCCAGTAGATTTACAGCTGTAACTGCTCCTTCGGATGAGCAGAATATGATATTTGTTACAGATAATTACGGTGGTAATAATAATCAATATAGGATTGTTCAGATAGATTTTTTAAGATCTTTGCTTCTTGAGCTTTCTGGAGGTGATCTTGTATGGGCATACACAGGTCGATATGGATCTACTGTTAAGGGATATGGTACAGGAGCAGGTACGGTAAATAAGCCTTCAAGTATTGATGTAGATTATCAGGGAAACTTGTATTATACGCAAGAGGGTGATTATTTTCCAGTTCATATGATATCTCCTAATCTGAGCGGAGATTTTGCAGTATATACTTCTGGATTTCAACCAGAAGCAGATGATATTATGAATCCTGCATGGTTTTTAAACGCGGTAGATATTGCTGTAGATAATAAAAGAAATAGTTATATTGTTGATCAACAGAACTCTGATATTACAGTCTTTAATTTTAATGGATCATTTTTTAAAAAGGCAGGATACATAAATGAAACAGAAAAAGTTATGAGTAATCCTGTTGCAGTAACAGTGGATAGCAAAGGTGTTGTCTATATTTGCGATAGCGAGGATGGTGCAATTTATCGTTATAAACTTTCTAATTCTTTGG
Organism: Fidelibacterota bacterium; assembly: GCA_038365355.1. GTDB lineage: Bacteria > Fidelibacterota > Marinisomatia > Marinisomatales > UBA1611. The sequence continues at coordinate 2,312 of JAYPLH010000144.1, read as the reverse complement.
ATGAAGATTTAAACCCTGAAGAATAATGAAGTCCTGCTTTTATTTTATTTTATTTTTTCAAATTTTATTTTCTCAAAGCTCTCAAGATGTTATTTATATTAAATATTTTGAATCCGATTTCAACTTTAAATCAGATCTATCAATGCTATCAACAGACCGAAGAGGAAAAGCGCATTTAGCAGTTAGTTATAATTCTATCAACCAACCGATAAAAATAGAGCGTGTTTCTTCCAGTGGTGTTACACAAAAATTAGAAATGCTAAAATATGATGTAAATGGAAAAATGGTGGAAAGAGGGGAATACAATCAAGATATGCAATACCTACATTTAACAGTCTATGGAGAAGATGAAGAATGGAGTAAGGAATATAGATCTTGGCGCTATAAGGTAAACGAGCCTTTAAACTTTAGCGATCAGCAGACTCATTTTACATTTTATGATGGTGTTGAAGTAAAAAAAATCGTTTTTCAAACTATTGACGGGCAAAAGTATGGCCAGATTGAATTGGATTATGATTATTTAGGTTATTTAGCAGAGGAAAGATGGAGAGATTTACCATCGGCAAGAGTCATTCGTAGATTTAAATATAAGTTTGATATTATCTATCATGGTGAAGAACCAAGCACAGTGGTTCAAATATGGGAATTTGGATATGATGGAGATCTTCTTTCAAGCGTTGCGGTAGATATGGCTCCTGCGGATCAATTATATTTAAGGCCTCCACCTAGATCTCATAATACATTAGATGAAGTAGATATTATAGCAAAAGAGATTAAGGAGAGTAGAATATTAGTCCCTCATGGAGGATTTATACCAAAGACAGAATGGGATGTCCTTTTGTTAGTCAATGGAGAGCAATTATTTGTTGATTATTTTAACGTTTCAGATAATGGTATACAATTTAGGATGGAGGATGAAGATGATCTGCTTACTTTGCCTTTACACCGTGTACGTACTTTGACCTCACGGATGGGAGATGTAATTTATCCTAAACCTATTCAATATAAGAGATAATGAAAAAACGAATAATGATATTGTTTATTGCGGTTATTCATTTGCTGAAAGCGCAAGAGTATCCGCCTCCAACAGACCTAATTAGCGTTCCAACAGCAGGTACATTGATGAGAGGTAGTTTTTCAATGGATATGCGAATTCAGGATGAAGGAGGATTGATTCTTGGCCTAAGTGCTGGAATAACTGACCGTTTTCAATTTGGAATGTCATTTGGTTCTCCCAATTTAATAGGTGATGATAGTTTAAATTGGTACCCTAGGCCTGAGGCAAAATTAAAGTACTTAGTTCTTGATGAAAATTTATCTATGCCTGCCTTTGCGATAGGTTTAAACACGCAGGGTTTAGGAGACTATTGGAGGCAAGATACATTAAAACGTTATGAAATAAAGGCGTTAGGGTTGTATGGAGCAATGTCTAAAAACTGGAAATCTCCGCTTGGGAATATTGGTTTACATACAGGTATGAATCATAGTTTTCTTGAGACAGAAGATGGTGATAGTGATCCTAATTTATTTTTTGGATTGGATCTTGAGTTTAACCCTGAGTTCTCTTTTTTGTTAGAGTATAATAGTGCATTAAATGAGAATGGAATGACAGCAAGAACTATGTCAATTAGTAAAGGAGGATATCTTAATGCAGCATTTAGATGGTCTTTTGTTGAGTCTCTTCACCTTGAAATGCATTTGAATAACTTATTGTTTGATGATGAGAAGGTTGATTATTTCAAAAGGGAGCTGAAAATCACTTACATTGAGTACTTTTAAGACTTTTGATGAAAAAAGTATTTACATATGTTCATTTATTTTTTTCTTTGTTAATAGCTGATGAAGGCTCCTTTGAAAAAGGAGTTGTTTTTTATGATGCTCGTTCAGAAGGTGCAGTTGGATATAACGTTAAACCTCTTCCCATTGAAAATGCAATAAAACAATTTAAAAAAGCATCTACAGACTTTGAGCTAGATGCTGGAGTATATTTAATGCGAAGCTATTACTTTAAAGGAAAGTTTATAGCAAAAACGGATGATGAAAAAAAGAAAGTATTTAGCAAAGGAAAAAAATTAGGTGAAAGATTAGTTGACTTATATCCAAATTCGGCTGCTGTTCGATATTGGTTTTTAGTTAACCTTGGAAGTTGGGCCGAGATATATGGGACCATGGCAGCAGCGAAAGAAGGTGTTGCTGGACTTATGAGAGATCATTCTAAAAAAATTATTGAAATAGATCCAAATTATTCAAATGGTGGAGGTTATTTTATGCTTGGTGCGGTGCATTTTAAATCTCCTTATATACCATTTATT
>JAYPLH010000143.1:1287-5268 GCA_038365355.1 Fidelibacterota bacterium | reverse complement strand
ACCCATCCTTTTTCTGTTGCATTAAAATCAGTTTCTTCCACCCATCTTCGAGCTTTACGAACTGGAAAAATATCTTGCTCACCTTTTTTAAATTTTTCATAAACAAGTGCATCATTTTCCTTAATAGCTGAAATTTTGATTTTATCAAAATTATACTTATATCTTTTCATCGGGTAATCTTTAGCCCAATAGTCAACTCTTCTCTCCAAAGTATAGGATTCTTGATTCTTTATATTTTTATCTTCTATTTTATAAGGACCTGTCCCTGGAATTAATGAAAATGCATATTTTTCTAAGTATTCAGAACCATCTATATCTTTCAGTATATGATGAGGATGTAAACACATGCTGGCAGAAAAATACAGCAGGTTTCTCCAATTTAAGCTTTTTGAAGTAACGGATACTATATATTTTGACTCAGCTATTGGTCTTTCGTATTTCTCATACACAAGCTGAGAAGATGGCTCCAGAATCGTTTCATCCATCATTAATTCCCATGTAGCAATAACATCATCTGATGTAACAGGCATGCCATCCCACCATCTGGCATCGGGATTAATTCTAAATTTATAAGTCATTTTATCTTTAGAAATAGACCAATGAGATGCTAAGCTTGGAATAAATTCTAGTGTAACCGGGTGTAGGTCCAAAAGGGCTTCGTAGCATAATTGAATGGTTCTACTATTTATTAGAAGGTTACTATTTTGCCCATGGATCCGCATTGTATTTGGAAAATAGCCATTAATATAGTGTATTGAACCGCCTTTTTTTGCTCTGGGATCCCCAAAAAAAGTTTTATCTTTTTCTTCAGACCATTCATATGTTGTAAATCCCAAATCATCTGCGATTTTTTCAAATCCATATCCACCCTGCTCAGCAGGAGTTAAAAGATCCTTTTCCGCCATTATAGAGCTAGACACAGATTCTTTTTTTCCAGATTTATCGCCACCGCCTCCACATCCAATGAGGACTAAAGTAACTATAGTTATAATAAAATATCTCATATTTTTGACTTTTTTTGTTAATAATTAGAAAAAATAAAGATCACAACTTAATGACCCTTTAATAAAGAAACATCTTCAAACAGAATTAGGTTCTAAAAATAATTTCTCAATACTTTTTAAGGAAAAAATGTAACCTCATAAGGTATATCTAAAATTTTTGCCATATAGTAATACCCAACAGTTACAAAAACAAACATAGCATGAGTAGAAGTCCAACTGGACATAGCCTTGGATCTCTTAAAATCTCTTTCCCAATCCATCAATTCAATTTGTTCAATCGCCTTAGAGTTACCTGATTTTTCACACTCTTTAACTAATTTTCTATATTTGAGAATATCTTTTAAAGGTATGGATTTTATACCATTATCTTTGGCTAACTTGATTAAAGGATGGGAACATGGATTTTGTTTTTCCAATGTACTTTGCCCAAACATAATGGAGCAACTTGCTATTACAAATATAAATTTAATCATCGCAAACCATATAAGATTTTTAATGAGAAAATAGGAAGGCCATCAATTTTCATTTTTGGACCAGTTACCTTATTCCCTCTTAGATACCATGATTTTTCATCGTAGGTGTTATTCATAAAACCACTTTTAAGATCTAATGCCATTCTAGATGTAAGATAAAATCTGAAACCAAGCATACTGCCATATCCATACCAATTGGATACCATATTATCTGTTGCATTCATCTCTGACAATCCAATTTCCTTATCACTAAACATGGTTAAAAATGATTTCCAATCATCTAACTGTTGTGGAGGATTTGTTTCTAATGAAATCGTACTTCTTCCCCAAATTGGCATAAGTGTAAAATTAATTTCAATTCTAGGTCTCCAACGAAAAAAAGTCTCTATAGGGAAAAAACGATATGTAATCCTTCTGCTAAAGTCTGCAGAAGATTGATTGCCTAGCTTGAAATTTTTTGCATCTTCGTTATCAATTGAAGTTAGCGTGCTCATTCCAATTCTAGCATTATAAAAAAATTCATAGTAGACGCCCCAATTAAACAAAAGGTTCCTGTTAAGAGTATTTTTGATTGGGAAGGTTTCATTCTCATCGTATCCGGTAAGAGTGGGTTGATAAAGACCAAGCCCTAAATCAAAACTTAATTTTGGTTGCGAATATCCTACCGCAATCAATAAAAACAATGGCAATACTTGAATTTGACTCTTCATAAGAGGATGTTAATTTACAACCTATGAAACAATTCATGTTTATATTCATTTTGATTTCTTTTCTTTGGTCAAATAATGAAAACTTTGACGTCAATCATATGATAGTAAAGTATAAAGGAGAAACTATTGAATGTATTATAGATTCAATGGGATATGAATATATATATTTTACAATGAAAGACTCTGTTGAGCTTGACTCTATGAAAATAAAAGATGCGTATTATATTTATACTGATCTTAACAAAGTATTTCACTACAGCTGGAGCTTTAATGAAAATATCCAAAGAATGGAGAATCGTACGGGTATTCTTTACACAACGCATGGTGATACTCTTAGTTTCATTGATATAAAGTTTTACAAGGATATGCTAACTCCTGAAATTTATATTAAAAAGAACCCAGAAAATTCTGCATTTATACCTATGCTAGAAGTAGAAAAAATTGAAACTGACTTCTCATTAATATCCTATGCTGTTGAAAGAGGCTTTTTTTACTCATTATCATTATTTATAATTTCTACTATGTTAGAAATAAATTCAGAATGGAAAAAAGGAACTCGATTATTTCCTGCTGCTGCAAACCAATTTAATGACCTTATGCCTATGATTAAGAATGTTGGACTTAAAGATGCTGGCGCTACTTATGAATCTCTTACTGCATTGATTCCACTTTCAGTATTTGGAACAATGGCATATGACATAATAAAAAATAAAAATCAATTTTATTTTACTCCTGTTTTTAAAAACAATAAGTTTGGTAGAAATATGTATGTTTTTTCATTGAAACATATTTTAGAATCTAGACTCCAGTCTATCGTTTATAGAATTGAAGCAACTGCTGTTGGAGGCAAAGTAGTGGGCTGGTTACGTAAAAAAATAAATTAGATAATGATGTTACTCTACTTACATAAAATAAATACAATCTTAAGCGTCCTTATTTTTTTAACAATCCCTTTTTTTTCATGCGAAAAATCAGTTCAGAAGCCACTAGATGATAACAGTATACCTCAAGCGGTTATTTTATTTCCAGCAAATGGTGAATACATTTCAGGCGAGGTCGTAATACAAGCTCGAGCTATCGATAATCAGGAGATTAGTCATGTAGAATTCTACATCAATCAAGAAATGGTTCATGTTGATTCAACATCAAATAATAATGATATATATACTTACAGATGGAACACCATCTCATCAAATGAATCAGCCCAAGATCTTGACCCGGTATATGCTGAGGATGAATATCATTATATTTCTGTAATCGCATATGATAAATCTGGGAATAGTTATGCAACTGCTCCTATAAAGAATAAAATAGACAATATCGATAATGAGTCACCAAATGCTTTTATTCTCAAACCCTTTCAAGGGCAGTCAATCGAAGGGAATATCGATATAACAGTAATTGCTTCTGATAATGATAGCATTGCAATTGTTAAATTTTTTATAAACGACAGACTCGAAGCTATTCGCCCATCAACATCTATGGTAACCGAAGAAGATCAATTTGGAAATATTTCTAGCTACCATGCATACATATATACTTGGAATACTGAATTAGTAGATGACGGCTACCACTCAATTAAAGTAATTGTTGATGATATAAATGAAAATTCAACAATTGTTGCCCCTAGAGATATCATAGTTAATAATGGAATTGTCTATGACCTGACACCTCCAACGGGAACTATAGTAAGTCCACCTGCAGGATTAACCGTAAATGGAACAATACCTGTAATCGTTAATGCAGCAGATAACATATCTGTTGGTGAGGTTGCATTTTCTATAGATGGAGTAT
>JAYPLH010000143.1:0-1187 GCA_038365355.1 Fidelibacterota bacterium | reverse complement strand
TCCATCTGGTCAAATTCTTAACCCATTTCCTGGACAAATTTTGGAAGGGAATGTAACTATTCAGTTTTCGGCTTATGATAATGAGGGTATAAAGAATCTTGTGCCTTATATTAATGGCTTGCCAGTGGACACAGTTAATTCCGTTCCTTACATTTATTTTTGGGACACAACAACTGAAACAGAAGATGCCTACCATGTTATAAGTGGCATAGTATCTGATTCTTCGAATAACGTATTTTACGTAAATCCAATTGTTGTCTACATAGATAACTTTATCAATGATATAAATCCACCATCAGGGGTTATATCAAATCCAGTTTCTGGTCAAAATGTAAACGGGATAGTGGATTTCATCATACTAGCTCAGGATGACCAAGGAATTGATAACGTTGAATTCTACATTAATGGCAGTAGCGTATCAATTGATTCAGATTATCCTTATCAATACTCTTGGGATACAACTAATGAGGTAAATAATAGTGAGCACACTCTATCTGCATCCGTTTCAGATTATTCAGGTCATACAATATTACTCCAGCCAGTTCTTGTAACGATTATCAATTAATGAAATTACCTTTCCTACAAAATTTATTATTTTTACTGCTTGTTCTTAGTTGCGATAATTTAAACATGGATAGTCCAAGGATTTTGGATGAAACACCACCAGTAGTCCATATTACATACCCTGCAAACCAATCTATTGTATCTGGATCAGTATTAATAACTGCATATGCATTTGATAATAACAAATTAGAGAATGTTAAACTTTATCTTGATGATGCAATTATTTTTCAAGGAGATACAGAACCTTATGAGGTTGTATGGAATACGTTAATGTTTCAAGAAGAAGAAAACTACATAATAAGCGCAACCGCGGAAGATTCCTCAGGGAATAAAACCTACTCCTCAAGCATCGAAGTAAAAATTGATAATTATGATAACATTAAACCAAATGGAATTTTTCTTTATCCTTCAACTGGGCAAACCCTTAATGGGATTATTGAAATAAGTATTCATGCAGAAGATAATAACCAAGTAGATTTTATTGATCTTTTTATAAATGATAATAAAATTGGATCATTTGATGAGAGTCCTAACATTGATGAATATTATTACTATTATTGGGACACCAACGAATTTCCTGAAGATAACATTAGTTCTATTCATGCATATATTTATGACACATC
>JAYPLH010000142.1:5051-5321 GCA_038365355.1 Fidelibacterota bacterium | reverse complement strand
CTATTGAAGATGATATTGGCTTGATTGAAATTCTTCACAGACTTGGCGGAAGGTTTATGCAACTTTCATATAATAATCAATCTTTATTAGCCACAGGTTGTTATGAAGAAAATGATCCAGGTATTACAAGAATGGGTAAAGAAGTGATAAAAGAAATGAATAGAGTTGGAATGGTTGTTGATATGTCTCATTCTTCTGAGAAATCAACTCTACAGGCTATTGAGATGTCCAAAAGACCAATTGTTATAAGTCATGCCAACCCGTCTTTTT
>JAYPLH010000142.1:3245-5041 GCA_038365355.1 Fidelibacterota bacterium | reverse complement strand
CTATGGTGAAGGCTCCGCTTCTAATCCAGGTTTTCCCGACATGCCAACTTGGTTTAGAGATAACAGAGACTGGCATAATATCGTAACTGGGTTAAAAAATATTGGTTTTAATGAAGAAGAAGTTGATAAGATTAAAGGTAAAAATTGGTTAAACTTTTTCAAGAATTCATTTAGGTCGGTTTAAAATATGAGCTTTCAAAACACTAAAAATAATTTGGAATATAATCATCCCATAAGACCACCTTCAGAAGTAATGAAACTTGATAGATTAGGAAGCTTTCACCAAACACGCCTATCTTTTACAAGGCGTCTTATAGATGATTTAACGTATCAAAAAAGTAAAATAGAAATCCACCGATGGGATATTGATAATAGAGGCATTGGAAGTGCTATTATTAAAATAACTTTAAAAAATGAAATTTTGTCTCTTATAGTTTTTTGTCACTCTATAAGTGACGAAGAAAGAACTGATAGAGTTATTGCTGAGAAATGGGACATGACTTTTTCACTTTTTAAAGGAATTCCTGATAAAAAAGAACTAGATCAATTGTCAAAAAACTTAAAAATACAAGAATCAGGAAGACATAATTCAAAACAATTAACCTTAAGTAGAGCAAACAAATCTCAAAGAATATTTAAAAAGGTTTTAAGTAATTTATCAATTGGAGAACAGCCATCAGCAAAACTGATCAATGACGTAGGTTATCTTGTCAGAACAACTGCTGTATATGGCAATGGTAAATTTGGAATAGGAGATTTTTCTAATACCAAAGGTAATGAATTTTTAGAAAAACCTTTTAAGTCAGAAATGTTAACTGTATATCTATTAAGATATTTCTCTATAGAGCTAATTAATTTTTTAGCAAAAAAAAATGGAGGCTCAAAATCTACGACTCTTTCTAAAAGCTTCTCAAAACACCTAGGGGTTGGTAATGCAACAGGTTTAGGGATGGCCCCATTTCTTGTAAATCATCAAGAATTAATCCATCAATGGATTCACAACAGAGAAATAGCCCTATCAAGAGTTTTCTCAATAAAGAGATTAGATAAAAAAACACAAAATAAAATTATTAACTATATTAATAAAGCATTCAAATACAGCTTACAATGGAAAGTTGATGATCAACTTCAGTCAAAAAAGATTAATGATCTTAATTTAGACCTGAAAAAAATTTTACAAAATAAAAATCTTACTAAACTTTTGAATTTTAATTATCCTATAAAAACTCTTTTTAATTTTTATAAAGATGATATCACTATAGAAACACAAGAAATTCTCAACTCGATCTTTATTGAACCATTTCCTGAGTTATTTGAAGACTTAATAAATAATATGGGAGCAAAAGAGCAAAAATCTGTGTTAATAGGTTATAACGTTAATGATATTTTAAAGATTATTAAAGAAAATTATAAATGGGCTCTTGAAATAGACACCACCAAACCTGAAGAAAATTATTGTTTCTGGTATACTTCTCAAACAAAATTAGAACCACGTCTTGGTATTACAAAAAAAGACGCTGGTATAGATAAGCAACTTCCTTTTGATATTGCTCACCAAATTAAAAAAACATTAAATATATTGAAAAATTTACCTCATGATATGTCTGCTGCTGAGGTAATGGTAAATCAACCAGAATTAAGAAATATAATAAAGAGAATTATAATAAATAAATCACTACCATATAGTGAAATACAAAATAATTTAATTGGTAAGGATATGAAGCCAATTGATATTTTAAGATGTAAATTAAGTTTTTTTGGAGCATCAAAATTTGATCCTAAATCTAATCTTTGGA
>JAYPLH010000142.1:0-3235 GCA_038365355.1 Fidelibacterota bacterium | reverse complement strand
GAATAACTCTTTTTCAAGGAGCTCCATTTCCAAATGAATTATGGAAAACAAATACAAATGATTGGCTGTTTCCAAATTTATCAAACGTCTAATAATGATTAGTGTATCTTTAAACGAGATATATTCAGAAACTTATAAAGCGCTTAGAAGTGTTAAAATAGAGTGGAGTTTAGCTAAAGACTGTGCAAATAAAGCAAAATGGTTGGCACAACACGACCAATATTTTCTTGGATCAATTTTAAAAACAGCAGACCTTTATAAAAATAAAGAAATAAGTATTTCAATTAATAAAAATACAAGCAAAAAACCATTAGCTACCGCTTTAGTGGGATTGCTTTTAGTGGAATATGTTTCTGCAAAAAAAATAACTTGGGGGGGCTATGTAGATAGCTCAAAATTTTTACTCGCCGCTATGGGAATAATCGCAAAAGAACAACAAATTAATTTAATATTAGAAAATGAGCAAAAAGACATAACTGCATTTACAAAAGACAAAGCAATTTATGTTAATACAAATTTAGATACTAACGTTCCAAGTTATTTTTTCTTAAGAACATATGATTTTATAAAGAAAAAAAATACTAAATTTACTAGTTTCAAAAAAAATAAAGATGTAACTAATCTTAACGATAAATGTTGGGAAAGATTGAAATCAATGGCTTTTGAAACTTATGTTCCAGAAAGTGAAACATCAAAATCTGGGGCAGGATATTAAATTTATTTTACAATATAGTCTTTTAATACATTTACATCAGGTTCATATCCCAAACCTATACCACCATTAATTTTAAAAAAACCATCTTTCGGAGTAAAAATATCTTCAGGATATAGGTAAGCCTCAAGATCAATAAAAAACCTCTCTAAAAGGCCTGGATTAGGCATTGATTGAGCAAGATGCAATGTTGCTAAAAACCCTGGCCCAAAATAAGGAGAATGCGGCATTACTTGTACTCCATAACTTTGAGAAATTGACACAACTTTGTTAAATTCAGTGATACCACCAACTTTTGTTACACTTGGTTGAGCATAATCAACAGCTTCAGCTTCAAACATTTTTTTAAATTCAAATGACGTACAAGCATTCTCTCCTGCTGCTAATGGAATAAGTGACTCAGATCTAATATTAGACAAACTTTCAAAATCTTCTGGTGGATTAATGGGTTCCTCTACCCAATATAAATTAAATTCCTCCCAATTATTAAGCATTTGTCTTGCCTCATCTTTTGTCCACGGACAATTAGTATCAACCATAATTGGAATATCTTCACCAAGTGCTTCCCTTGCTGCTCTAACCTCAGAAGTAAATACTTCGTGCAATTTTATATAATTATATCCTAATTTTTTTGCAGATGAACATCTATCCTTAACTGCCTCCTTATTTTCATAACGCCATAAACTTGCGTATGCAGGTATCTTTTTATTGCCTCCTGATCCTAAAACATTGAACAATGGTAAATTACTATATTTAGCTATGATGTCCCACAAAGCTATATCTACTCCACTGATTGCAAACATTGTGATCCCATAACGTCCAAAAAGATGAAGCTTTTTTTGTAATTCAAAATTTATATTCTGAACATCTAGTGGATTTTTTCCAATTAGATGTGGTTTAACCATATTTAGTATTACTTCTGAAACAGCTCTTCTACAATTAAATGAAAATGCGTCACCCCAACCAATAATACCGTCATCTGTTTCAATTTTGATGACACAGAAATCCATTCCATCTTGTTTCAAAAAGTCAGCCGAAGATGATTTTATGCCGATTGAAAATGGAACTTTTAATTCGTAAACCTCTAAATTAGTTATTTTCATATTTAACCTATTTCATTTTAATGAGCTTCATTATCTGCCAACCATTTTATAACTTTAGTAGCAGGGTATAACCAAAGGAAACCTGCTAAAATGTATATCAACCAGTCTATTGACCAGTGGTAACCAGTTATATAATCAAAAATATACATAAAAAATGCCACATAAATAATTAATGAAGGGATTATTCCAATTACCACAATTAAATGACGCCATCTTTTCAAATTAAAATCCTAACTTTAACTTAAATTAACTTGGAATTAATCCACCATCTACGTTATATGATTGACCAGAAATATTTCTAGCACCTTCAGATGACAAAAAAACTACCATTGATGCAATATCCTCTGGATTATTTGGTCTCTTCAAAGGAATATCTCTTACATAATGTTTCATTATTTCTTCTTCAGTTTTATTTTGTTCTGAAGCTCTTTTCTTTACTATATTTGAAAGTATATTTGTATATGTAATACCTGGGCAAATCGAATTTACAGTTATTTCGTATTTTGCGAGTTCTTGAGCTGCTGTTTTTGTCAAACTAATTACGGCACCTTTGCTGGCGGCATAAATAGCATTAGACACATCTACAAAGCCTTTTCCACCTACAGAGGCCATGTTAATAATTCTTCCTCCTTTGTTTTGCTTTATCATTTGATCAGCTGCTATCTGTAAACAAAAGAATGTTCCTTTCGCATTAATATTATGTATCCAATCCCAATCTTTTTCAGTTAAATCCATAATATTCGATGTTCTAGTTACTCCTGCATTATTTACTAAAATATCAATCGTACCAAATTTCTTAACAGTTTGTAGGATCATATTTTCTATATCATTAATTTTAGTAACATCAGTTTCAATTGAAATTCCAGATCCATTAGTATTTAATATGATTTCAAGTGTTTCGTTAGCTTGTTTTAAGTTGATATCTGCACAAGTTACATTATATCCTTCATTGCTCATTTCAATCGCAATAGCTCTACCAATGCCACTTCCAGCGCCAGTAACACATACATATTTAAAAATCTTATTCATCAATTTTTCAATTTAAATTATACTGCTTGATTAATTTCTAACATGTTAGCGTTAATGTCATAAAGATAAATCTGATGAAACCCAGGCATTGCATATACTTTGGCATCGGAATATAAAATTTTTTCTTCATCAAGTTTAGCAGTTAATTTCGATAAATTTTTAATTGTGAATGCTGGATGTCCTGCAATTGATGGATTATGTGCAAAATTGTTTCTATAACCAAACCCATCGTCAGGCTTTATAACATGTAAACCTCTATTATTATCAGATAATGGTAATATTGCTAATTCAGATGGATCAATACTAAAATCACCTTTATTAATGGGTGCAACCCAATTCCCTTCCTTCATACCCAACAAATCACAAAAGAAATAAATAGACTCTCTTACAT
>JAYPLH010000141.1:0-5325 GCA_038365355.1 Fidelibacterota bacterium | reverse complement strand
CCTTAATGACAGTATTCCGCCTGAAGCCCTAGCTGAGAGTTTAGCAAGAGGTAAGGCTATGAACGTAGCAAAAATATATACCGATAAAATTATCATAGGTGCAGACACAGTTGTTTCATTAAATGGTAAATTCTATGGAAAACCTAAAAACATTCAGGAAAGCTTTAGAATGCTAAGATCCCTTGCAGGTAAATCGCATGAAGTAATGACAGGAGTTTCACTAATACTATTAAGCAAAAATATTGATTATACTTTTAATCAGAAAACTGATGTAACTATTGCAGACATGACAGATGAGGAAATTTTTTCTTACATAAAACAATATAACCCTTTAGATAAAGCTGGAAGTTATGGTATTCAAGATGGCTTCTCAGCTTTCATTAGGAATATTAGCGGCTGTTATTTCAATGTAATGGGATTCCCACTTTCTAAGTTTTTCCATCAATATAAAATGATTTTCAAATCTTTATGAAAAAAATTCAATATTGGTTATTTTAACTTTTTCTATTTTGTTATGAAAATGTAATTTAAAATAGAATTATTACCTGTTTTGTCAAAATTTTATAAAGAACTTAAAGAACTTCGTGAATCACGAAAAATTTCACTTGATGAAATTAGTGAGAGAACCAAAATCAATGTCCAATACCTCCAAGATATTGAGAAAGGCTCTTTTGAAGATATTGAGACTCCATATCTTAGATTATTTTTAAGAGCTTATGCTGAAGAAATTGGAAGTGACTCTCAACGTGCACTTGAACAACTTGATTCATATTCTGGAACCACACAGGCCCCTTTGATTCAAAATAGTATATTAAATGATAAACCTAATTTCGAAACAAAAAATACATTTTCAAGTAGTTTCATATCAAATAAGGACCTTAGAAAGGATTACATTATTGCAGGTGTATTTTCAATAATTTTTGTTTTTTCTATTTTTATTTTTCAAAAGATATTTAATCAAGAGAGTAAGGCTGTAGGCGGTGATAATGGTCCTGTAATAATTAAAACCTTAACACCATTAACTTATGAAGATTTGACTAAAGACTTTGTATCAGATCACTCTAGTCAGGAACTCTTATCAGTAAAGCCACCCTATTTTATTAAGCTGAAAACCGCTCAACAGATTGCATATACATTTAAGAATGATACTCTTCCACCAATTAGTCACATCCTAAATCCAAATAAAGAATTAGATTTAAATCCTTTTGTTGAGAAGTCAGAAATTGTTTTTAATGCAACAAAAGGTTTAACTCTTTTCATTAATGCAACTGAACTTAAACAAATTTCAGGATATGAATTCCCCTTAAGATTAATATTTGAACCCACCCCTCCATCAATATCTATTCAGCGCTTTAAACCTATTTTTAAATAGTTACCCACTTTTAACCACCTTTGAAAAATTATCCCATCAAAATAGGGATAACTGCACTTATTTTTGTATTAAATATTGACATTTTGTTGTCGTTTAATTAACATTGTGGGTAGTTGTGGGTAAAATTCCCAAAAAATCATGACACTAACAAATAATACATTCATTGGCGAGTACACCTATTCTTTAGATTCTAAAGGAAGAGTGAATATACCATCTAAATTCAGACAAACTCTTTCAACTGACAATCAAAATACTTTTGTAATCACCCGTGGTTTAGATTCTTGTATTTGGGTTTATCCGCTTGTGCAATGGAAAGAAATTGAAGAAAATTTGCGGAAACTTTCTTCATTATCAAGTATTCATAGAGCTTTTGTTCGGAACACAGCACGCTACGCCACCCCTTCCACTTATGATAAACAGGGACGGATAAACTTAACTCCGTCCCTAATTAACTTTGCGTCACTAGAAAAAGATGTCCTTATTATTGGAATGGTAAATAAAATGGAAATTTGGGATCCAGCGCAACTTGAAAAAGCCGATAAGAAAATCGAAAAAATAAACCCTGAAGAGTATGATGCTTTATCAGATAGAATTATCCTGTGATAAAAAATCCTGCGGAATTAGAAGCAAGTCCACACATCCCAATCATGGTCAAGGAGGTCATCCAATACCTACAAATTTCCAAAACTGGTACTTACATAGATTGTACAATAGGCTATGGAGGACATGCACATCAGATCTTAAAAAAACTATCATTAAACGGGAAACTAATCGGAATTGATAAAGATGAAGAGGCGATTAAATTTTGCAAAAAAAGTCTCTCTGCTTACAGTAACGTCGAATTATTTCATGGCTCTTATCACAAAATTAAAGATATTTTATCAATATCAAAAATCAAGAAGGTGGATGGTATGTTATTAGACCTTGGTTTATCATCTGCTCAGCTAGATTCTAAATCTCGTGGCTTTTCGTTTAAAATTGATTCTGAACTTGATATGCGTTTTGATTTAAGTCAGAATTTTAAAGCAAATGATCTTTTAAATATTAAATCAAAAAAAGAGATAGCAGACATTATATTTAAATATAGTGAAGAAAGGAGGTCTCGAGCTATTGCGGATAGTATTTTGAAGATGCGGCCAATTAGAAATGTATTTGAACTAGTTGAAGCGGTTAGAAAGTCAACTCCTCCCAAAAATAGGAATAAAACTTTGGCAAGAGTATTCCAAGCTGTAAGAATTTTAGTAAATAATGAGCTGAGCATTTTGGAAAATTTTCTTTCCAAATTCTGTAATCAACTTTATGTGGGAGGAAGGGTTGTATTTATTAGTTTTCATTCGCTTGAAGATAGAATTGTAAAACATGCCTTGAAAGATCTATCATTGAAAAAAAAGATGAAAATACTTACTAAAAAACCATTATGCCCCTCCCCCGAAGAAAACTTTCAAAATAGACGCAGTAGGAGTGCAAAGCTTAGAGCTGCCGAGAGAATTTTATAATGAAAAGAAAAAGAATGTCAAAAAAGGCTCAAAATTTCTTCCAAAGCATTATTTTCTTTGGATCAACAATTTTAGTTATTTCTTGCTTAATTACTTATTTATGGGTCTATACAGAGATTGATGAGACATTACTGTTTATCGAAATACAAACATCAACCATTCGAGAATTAAAAAATGAAATTTATGAACTAAAGAATTCAATTGAATCTTTGAATCGTGCAGATGCCATCGCAAAAAGAGCCAAAGAAGAATTGAAAATGGTGTTTACTGATCCAGAAACTCTTAATGTTTTTCTAAATCTTAACAATCTTAGTATGTTTTGACTAGATCTTATAAAAAATATAAGGTTAGAATAAATGTAATTATTGCTTCAACCATTTTTTCATGGTTATGCCTCAGCTTAAGGTTGTTCCAGATTCAAATACTAAATGGAGCTGAATATAAATCAGCAGTGCTTTTACAATCGCAAAGAAAACATGTAACTATAGCAGATCGAGGTAACTTTTTTGATAGAGACAATCGGCCTTTAAGTAGAAATCTTTTTCACTATACTCTATCTGTAAACCCAAAAAAAATAAATGATAAATTAGGCTTAGCAAGAGAAATAAGTGCTATAACTAACAAACCGATAGATATATATCTCAAAAAACTTAATTCTGAAACAGGTTTTGAATATTTAGAAAGAAACCTAAAACGAAAACAAGTAGCAAATTTTAACTCAACAAAGTATAATGAAGTAAATATTGAAAAACATTCAAGGCGACTTTACCCTCATGATAAAATCGGAGCCCAACTTATTGGATATACCAACGCTGATAATGAAGGCATCTCTGGATTAGAAAAATATTTTGAACAACAATTAAAAGGTGAATTAGGATGGATATACAAGACCAAGGGAATGACTGGGAAAATTCAACATAAAAGTGGAATGCCTTATAAAAAACCTATAAATGGGAATAATATTCAGCTTACAATAGACCTAGAATATCAATCAATTTTAGAAGAAGAATTATTCAAACGACAATTAGAAACAGATGCTTCATCTGCTACTGGTATCATTCTAAATCCTCAAAATGGTGAGATTCTAGCAATAGCATCGACGCCTGGATTTAATAATAATTCATTCAACAAGTACGACCCAAGCAACCATAGAATTAAAGCCATTACAGATCAATTTGAACCGGGATCGACATATAAAGTTGTATCTGCAATTTCTGCTTTATACCATAATAAAATCTACCCAAATCAGGAATTCAATTGTGAAAATGGTGAGTACCAATATTACACTGTTCCAATAAGAGACCATGAAAAGCATACAATCCTTTCAGCATCTCAAATAATACAACACTCAAGCAACATTGGAATTGTAAAAATTATTGAAAAAGTTGACCCTAAAATTCTATATAATACTAGCCGAGACTTTGGTTTTGGGTCAAAAACAGGTATCAAATTAGATGGGGAGATTAAGGGAACCTTAAATCCTTTTGTTAATTGGAGTGCTGTATCTTTAGGGCAAATAGCAATGGGTCATGAGGTTGGAGTAACTGCTATTCAATTAGCAATGGCATATTGCGCTATAGCAAATGGAGGATTTTTGCTAAGACCAAAACTAATTAGACAAGTCATAAATAGTGAAAATTTATCTGTTCATGTTGAAAAACCTGCAATTATCAGGAAAATTGCAGATGAGAAAACGATGCTCGAAATAAAAAGAATGCTAAGAGATGTAATTTTAAATGGCACTGGCATTAATGCTGAAATATCAGGCTGGAGAGTAGCTGGAAAAACAGGTACAGCACAAAAATGGATAAATGGAAAATACTCAAATGAAAAATTTATATCCAATTTTGTAGGGTTCTTCCCTGAAGAAAGTCCGCAATTATTATCTTTAATAATTATTGATGAACCAAAACAGCCATTCCATTGGGGCGGCCAAGGAGCGGCAATTGCATTCAAAAGAATTATGAAAAGAATAATAAACATGGATGACTCAATTTCTCCACCTCTTCATGAAAAGCAAAATAAGAATTTTGGGATATATGCTGCTTCCAAAGAAAGTATTTTAAAATATAATCCAAAAAAACTTGGGGGCATTCCAATAGAATTATCAATAAATGCAAAAGCTAATAAAGAAATCAGAGTTCCAGAATTAAGAGGATTAAGCATGCGGAAAGCTATGAATACACTTAGCAAAAAAGGAATTGTTCCTGATATGATTGGAAGCGGTAAAGTCGCATGGCAAAGCCCTTCACCTGGGACATTAGTGCAAAGTGGAGATATTTGCAAGGTTGGATTGAAATAATGAAGTCACTATTGAAAATCTTAAAACCATTAGGGGTAGATGAGTCCCAAATCCCGCAGGTATTTATTAAAGGGTTGTCAACTAATTCAAATTCTATAACTCAAGGGGATTTATTTATTGCAATACAAGGGATAAATGAAAACGGGCATTCCTAC
>JAYPLH010000140.1:0-5349 GCA_038365355.1 Fidelibacterota bacterium | reverse complement strand
ACAGAGGACCAACCAACTTTAAATTTTAATCCTTTATACCAATTATGATCATTATCTTTTTTTCTTACTAAATTTCTTAAAACGGCATTAGTAAATCCTATTGTTTTTTTATTAGTAAATTTGTGCGCTAAGTTCACAGATGAATCTACAGCGGCATAATCAGGAACTTTATGATCAAAAATAATTTCGTAAAACCCGATCCTCAAAATAATTAATACTTTTTTATTTAAAAAACTTAATTTTTTTCCAGAAATATACACAATCATAAGATCCAATCTTCCTCTGAATCTCATTATCTCATTCACTAGGACTGTGCTTCGAAATTTTAATTCATTTTGCTTCGGGTAATTTGAGAAAACAAGTTTTCTAATATCTGGAATTTTATCGTATCCTTTCTCAAACTGGTAAAGTATTTTGTATGCAAGAGAACGTGAGTCCACTTTTATTTTCCAAATATCCATTTTTTATCAATAGGGCTGCCCTTTAAATATTCTTTTATGAATAATTTTTTTTTACCTTCCAATTGAATTTCTAATAGACCCAAAAGATTATTACCTGTTCCAATAAGAATAGAATCGTGATTTATTTTAATGATTTCCCCAGGTTTATGAATGGAACTTTTTTCAATAAAGGTCTTAAATACTTTTACAATTTTACCATTTAAAAATGTATACATCGAAGGATATGGAGATAAACCACGTACCCAGTTGTGAATTTTTATTGCTGACCAATTCCAATTTATACATCGCATTTTTTTAGTAATTTTTGGAGCAAAGCTTACAGATTCTTGGGTTTGTTTTAAGATTTCAATAGATCCTTCTTCTATTTTACCAATTGCATCAATCATAATTTCTGCGCCTGAGTTACATAACCTTGTTCCAAGAGTTAACATATTGTCATCTTTATAAATAGGAAATTTTTTTTGAACTAAAATATCTCCTGTATCAACTTTTCTATTTATTTGGAATATAGTTACGCCAGTTTCAGTGTCCCCATTCATCAATGCCCATTGGATTGGTGCAGCTCCTCTGTATTTTGGTAATAAAGAGACATGAAGATTTATTGCTCCATGTTTAGGAATCCCTATTATTTTTTCAGGCAAAATTCTGTATGCAACTACAACAAAAATATCTGCCGCAATATTTTTCAGGTGGTTTTGAAAATCAATTGCGTTGAGATCATCAGGCTCGAGTAACTTTATTTTATTTTTTTTGGCAAATTTACCTACGGGAGTAGATTCTAGAATGCGACCACGTCCCATAGGCTTAGGTTTATTAGAAACAACTGCTAATAATTCATGTCGAGATTTTTGAAGTAATTTTAATGTAGGAATCGCAAATTCAGGATTACCCATAAACACAACACGCATTAATTGTAAACCTTAATTTTAAATGTTAAAGGACAAAATTTTCTTTATCTTTATTTTTTTGACTGTATTTTGAATCTGCTAATAGTTTTTTCAATTCATTTTTATATTTGATTTTCTCAATGTTAGGTACTCTATCAACAATAAATATCCCGTTGAGGTGATCCATCTCATGTTGAATAGCTCTTGACAAAAGACCTTCAAATTCATCCTCATGCCATTCTTGATCCATAGTTTGATATTTTAAAACTACTTTTTCAGGCCTCTCAACATCTAAGGCTATACCTGGAAGAGACAGACAACCTTCTTGAAAGAAAGTTTTTTCCCCATTATAAGCTAGGATTTCACTATTAATAAAAACATGCGTATCGTCTGTTTCATCTGTATGGGTAACATCTATTATAAAAAGATTCATATTCAAACCAATTTGGTTTGCTGCTAAGCCTATTCCTTCAGCCTCATACATAGAGTCAAACATATTTTCAATTACTAATTGTATATCTGAAAATTGAGAAACAGATTTGCACTTTTTATTTAAAACTGGGTGCCCATATTTTGCAATATCCAATGTAGCCATTATGCTTGTTCTAGCTCCTCACCCTTCACATTCTCTGCCAAGCCTGCTATTGCAGTGGTATTAATAGTAATATTTGTATTGTTATCTACTTTAAGGACAATTTTTCTATTTTTATCCTTAATGCCTTGAACAGTGCCATAAATTCCTCCCATAGTAATAATTTTGTCACCTTTTTTTATATTATTTCGCATTTCTTCTTTCTCTTTTTGACGCTTTGTTTGGGGACGAATCATTAAAAAATATATTATAAACATTATTAAGATAAAGGGAAGAAATGCTGCAACACCTCCTCCTTGTTGGCTCTGCCCTAAAAGAATCTCCACGATATTCCCAATATTTGTTATATATAAATTAACCTATTTATATTTTATTTTAAAGAATGATCTCAATTATAGTGCCTTTATTAATAGTTGAACTAAGAACCCTCAAATTTCCTTTATGAATATCTTCAATTATTCTGTTTGCTAAGGATAGCCCTAAACCCCATCCGGCTTTTTTAGTACTAAACCCAGGTCTAAAAATATTTTTCCAATCTTTTTTTGGAATGCCTTTGCCATTATCTTTTATTCTAATTTTAATTTCATTTATTTCTTTTCTTAAAGAAATGCTAATTTCACCTTTTCTTTGATCAATAGAGTCGATGCTGTTTTTTATAATATTTTCAATAGACCATGCTAACAATGATCCATTTGCTCTCATTATTATTCCCGGTTGTATGTCATTTTCTAATTTTACTGTCTGACCTAAAGATGGAAGCCGTTTACTTAAATACTTAATTATTTTTTCAATGCGAATGGATAAATCAAATTCTTCGAATTCTGATTCAGAACCCATCTCACTAAAGCGTCTATTAATTTGTTCTAACCTTTGAAGATCTATTTCCATTTCAGGTATAATTTCATCAAATTTATCAGGGTGATCTTTGATCCATTGTACCCACCCCAATAGAGCAGAAACTGGTGTACCTAATTGATGGGCTGTCTCTCGTGCCATCCCAACCCAAATATGCTTTTTTTCATTATTGCGAATAAAACTAAAACCTGAAAACCCTAAAAATATAAAAAATCCTATAGCAATTATCTCAATATAACTCCATACTTGTAACTTTGATATCAAGGCAGAATCACCATAATGTAAATAACCAAAAGTTATTTTACCAATTTTTTCATTTTCATAAGTCAAAGCAATAGGGTTATTATTTTTATCACAAATTTTCATGAATCTATTTATCTGTTCATCAGTTTCAATGTTACCAGGAAGATTTTTCCACATTTGAACATTGTTTTCAGTGTCGGTTTGAATCAAAGGAAATTTGACTTTTTGAATGATATTTTCAAAAATAAAATCAAGATTTTGATCATTATCTTCTTGTACAACATTTGCAATCAAACTTGCATATAATCTCACAATTTCCCTATTATCCTGTCGAAGACTCTTAACAAGAAATTGAGTATAAGCAAGTAGACCAATTACTAAAGCGACACCAAGAATGAATAAACCAGCTTTTATGTTACCTGCATGATGATAAAGCTTCATTAATTACTTTTTTGTTTTCTTTCTCTTAAAATTGAAAAACCAATAAGGATTAAGACTGTAAATAATGAAATTCTTGATAAAATCCTTGTATTCTGCCATCTTGAATTATCATATTCAAATAAAACCTCCGATTCTCCAGATGGAATATATACAGAACGTAAAATATGATTGGTCTGGTATATTTTGGTTTCTACTCCATTTACAAAAGCTTTCCAACCAGGTTTGTAATAAACTTCTGACAAAACCAACAAACCGCCTGTTTCTGATTTACAATTTATTTCTATCTTATTTTCTTCTTTTAATTTTATAATTGCTTGCCCATTCACATTCACAGGCATATCATCCCCTTCATATTTTAAAACTACAGCAGAACTATAAGGATTAAATCCTGTCATTAAAGTTTCCATCAATGATTCTTTTTGAGATTCAACTATTTTTAAATCCCCAATAATCCATGCTTTAGGAAGAACCTTTTTATTTTCATAGATACCTTTCATATCTCCTACTGGAATGAAATTAGGGTTGTTAATTTTTTTTCGAGTTAAAACATATTTAACATTAAGCATGTCCAATATATGAGAACGATTAAATCCTCCCGCATCCATAAGGTCTTGGTATGCACGAAGCTTAATGGGTCTATATCCACCAATACTTTCAACATTCCAATAGCTGTATTTATTTGAGGTTATTTCATCTGCTGGGAAGACTCTAAAATTCGACTTATCTGAAATCAGATGATCAATAATAGAATTTTTTTTGAACATTCTATCCATATTTTTTTTTGGCTTAACATTTATAAATTCATTATTCAAGATACCTAGGTCCAAAATTATCAATCCAATTACTCCAAAATTGAAAAGCGATTTAGAAATCTTATTCTTAACATATGAATAATAAAGTCCTAAAAAACAAAGACTCACTGATATAGCTAGAAAACAGCCTTTATTAAAAAGATCATATCTTATAGATCTTAATTGACCCTGTATAGAAGAATTATATCTACCATCTTTTGGACTGCTGAAATCAATCATAAAATCAGATACAATTAAAAATAAAAAAGATACTGCAACAATTCCACCGACAAAATAAAAGGCTTTTTTAAAGATGTGCTTGTCCCCTTTTGAGCTTACTAGAATATCATAACCTTTCGCAGCTAAAATTGATATTGTAATTGGTAATAATGCATAGATCATTGAAGGTATTCGGAATTTGGAGAAAAAAGGGAATAATTCGAAAAAAGGTTTATAAAGCAAAGGGAAAAATTTTCCAAATCCTGTTATCATAATTAAAATAGTTGTTATCCAAAAAAAGAGTGATACCTTATCAGGCTTCTTTAGTAAAGCTCCAATTGAAGCAAGGATTAATGCTATCAACCCTAGATAATGAGTGGATTGAGTAAAAGGCATATATCCCCAATAAGCAGCAGATTTTAAATCTCTTGTAGAAAAATTTTGTAAACCGTAAAAATATGGATACACAAATGAAATAACTTCTTTAGGATGGAAAGACCACTGTGTAGCATAATTCCAGTTAGTTCCTAAGGAAGTTTCGTCCATTTTTTCAAGTACAGACTTTGCACCTCTGTTTGAATGTTTTTGAAATGTGTACACTTCATTGTAAGGGTCTGATACCATTAACAATGCTAAGATAATTGCTATTAGGACACCTCCTAACTCATATAACTTAGATGCCAAAGAAAAAGATTTATTCTTATACTCTGTACCAATGCTCCAAACATAGTAAAAGCCTATAATCATCCAAGTATAATAGACAATTTGAGGATGGTTTGCCCATAAATGAAGTGCTGTTATTAACGAAAGAACACAAATTGATTTAAGTGATTTTTTTTTCATAAACACCAAAAAGCAAG
>JAYPLH010000139.1:0-5376 GCA_038365355.1 Fidelibacterota bacterium | reverse complement strand
CTTTTGAGGTAAATGCTTATAAAAACATTTGGGAATTACCTTGGGGAGAAACCAGAAAGATTAAAGACCACTATAATGAGGCAAAAATAACATTTAAAAATAATCAGAGTGTAAAAATAGGACACATATTTTTTAGAGTTTACGATGATGGAATTGCCTTTCGCTATCAATTAGAAATGGATAAAGGCAATGGTGATTCTTTGATTATTGCAGATGAAATCACGGAGTTTGCATTAGTTGAGGATGCTGAATCTTGGTGGATTCCTGCATATACAGAAAATCGATACGAACATCTTTATAGAAACACAAACGTATCGCAAATAGACACTGTTCATACACCATTTACTATTAGATATAGTGACAATACCCATTTGAGTTTTCATGAAGCAAATTTAAAAGATTATTCTAGCATGCAAATTTTCAGTGAAAACAATGTTCTGAATTGTGATTTGGCTCCTTGGCCAAATGGAGATAAAGTAAGAATGAAGCTACCTTCTGAAAGTCCTTGGCGAACTATAATGATTTCAAATGACGCAAAAGGTCTAATTTCATCTAACTTAATCTTAAATTGCAATGAGCCGAGTGAAGTTGAAGATCTGTCTTGGATTAGACCATCTAAATATATTGGCATATGGTGGGGTATGATTTTGGGAAAATGGACTTGGGGAGAGGGTCCAAGACATGGAGCTACCAATCAAAGAGCAAAGGAATATATTGACTTTGCTTCGAAACATGGTTTTGATGAGGTGCTTATTGAAGGATGGTCTGCAGGTTGGAAAGGGCTATTTCCAAAGGATTCAGTTACTATAAGTTTTACAAAATCAACACCGGATATTGATTTACATCTTCTATACGAATATGCTAAAGCTAAAGATGTATCCTTACAACTTTATCATGAAACAAGTGGGGATACAAAAAATTATTTATCTCAGATTGATTCAGCGTTTTCCTTTCTGAATAAATTGGGAATTTCTAATGTAAAAATTGGACATGTTGGTGCGAAGTTGGATAAAAAATATTTTCACTACAGTCAATATGGTGTCAGGTATTATCGAAGTGTGCTTCAAAAGGCTCTTGAATACAAAATTGGTGTTAACTTTCATGAGCCTATAAAAGACACCGGTGAGAGAAGAACCTACCCAAATATGTTGACAAGGGAAGGTGCAAGAGGAATGGAATACAATGCCTGGCCAGGAGGGAATCCACCAAATCATACTTTGATACTTCCGTTTACTAGACTCCTTGGTTCTCCTATGGATTTCACCCCTGGAATATTTGATCTTTTACTTGAAAATATTGACAACCACAATAATAATGAATTCCCGATTACAATTACCGTTATCGATAGTGGGAATGGATACACAAACCTCAGGTTTAAGAGCAGCGAATCTATTTGGATAGACAAGGAAATGGATTCAACGAGTGAAATTATTCACGGTAAAGAGATAAAAACTTGGACGATAAAAGAAAAATTTCAAGCTGGAGAGTGGGAATGGGGGGTAACTGCGGATTTACCCGAATTAAAAAAAAGTAATATCTGGGTAATTGAAACTCTTCTTGATAAAGATAATAGAGACTTATCCATAGATGATTCGGGCGCTATTGATGGGCAAAATATTATAAAAATTCCTTATCAAGATTTAAAAAATTCTGATCCAGACTTTGTGAAAGGTTATCCATTGGTACCTGCACAAAGAATAAGTACAACTTTATCAAAGCAATTAGCATTATATGTAGTGATTAATAGTCCCTTGCAAATGGCTTCTGATTTTATTGAAAATTATAACAATCACTCTGCAATAGAGTTTATAAAAGCTGTACCAGTTAGTTGGGATACAACAATTGTATTAAATGGTGAAATTGAAAATTATCTTACCATTGCAAGGAAGGATAGACAAAGTAATGATTGGTATATTGGATCAATTACAAATCAAAATAGTAGATCTTTTCAATTCAAGTTATCTTTTTTAGGAGAAGGTAGTTACCAGGCATCGATTTATTCAGATAGTAAAAAAACAGACCTTGAAAAG
The DNA here is from genome assembly GCA_038365355.1 of Fidelibacterota bacterium. GTDB lineage: Bacteria > Fidelibacterota > Marinisomatia > Marinisomatales > UBA1611. The sequence goes on along the minus strand of JAYPLH010000139.1, from coordinate 3,346 downwards.
AAACCAACTCTATATGATTTTACAAAGAAGGTTTTTACAAAAAGAGATACTTTAAAAGTTAATCTTGCTGGTGGTGGTGGTGCGGCAATTCAGCTTAAATATATTGGCCAAAGTATGCCCTACTAAATCTAAAAATAAATATTTACTTTTTTTAGATCTCAAAAATTCATAAAATTTCCAATGAAATTAACTTTGATAATAACTGCTATTGGAGCTGCTGCTGGTTTTGCTTATGCTTCTGTTTTAGGTTGTGACACTGTTTGCTCAATGACATCGTCATCTCTTAATACAACAGTATATGGAGCATTTGCAGGACTTTTGATTGCATTCCCAATTAGCAAGAAAATTAAGAAAAAATAATTTTTTAATATTAGTTAAATTATTTTTTAAATATTCTTAAGCATTTAACCCCACTTGCAGTGGGGTTTTTTGTTTTTAGATTGTTTTAATTTTGACAAGTTTAACATAAACAGTAAATAAAATTTAAAAAGTTTTTAGAAGAAAAAACTATTCAAACTGATAAAATTTATAAAGGGAAATTATTGGACGTAAGGAAAGACAAAGTCTTATTACCAAATAAGAAAGTTGGATATAGGGAATGGATTCATCATCCTGGTGCAGCATGTTGCCTTCCAGTTCTGACTGGAAATAAAATTATACTTATCAAACAATATAGGTATGCTGTCAAAGAGGAAAGTATTGAAATTCCTGCTGGGAAACTTGATCTAAATGAAGATCCCAAAGAGTGCGCATATCGTGAGCTAAGAGAAGAAACTGGCTATCAAGCTAAAGAACTAACTCTCTTAACATCTATTTATCCTGCTATTGGATTTGCGAACGAAGTAATTTGGATTTACCTAGCTCAGAATTTGAAAATGGGTAGTTCTAATACAGACCATGATGAGTTTGTTGAAACTATGGAAGTTGATCTTCCAACGGCATTAGATATGGTATTCAAGGGCATAATCAAAGATTCTAAAACTATAATTGCATTGATGTGGTTTGATAAACATTTCAAAAAGTTCAGAAAGTAAAAATATATACATGTAGAAGATCCAGATAAAATACAGTCAGTCTTCCTTGTTTATATAATGCTATGTAGATTTATGAATGAGTAAAATATTAATTATATCAGCCACCAAGGGTAACAATCTATCCTTAGCAAAAAAGATTAGAAATTATGTAAGCATGGATAATAAAATAATTTCATTAGAGGATTTTGAGATTCCTCTTTATGTACCAAAAACCGAAACCATTAATACAGATGCTGTTAAGAGTTTGAGCGAAATATTTATTCAATCCATGGGCTTTATTTTCTGTGCACCTGAATACAATGGTGGATCACCACCTATATTAACAAATGCAATTACTTGGTTGTCTGTTTCTACAGATAATTGGAGATCAACGTTTGTGAATAAAAAAGCAATCATTGCAACACACAGTGGTGGCGCAGGTTTTAAATTTTTGACTTCTTTTAGATCTCAATTAGAACATTTGGGTACGATTGTTTATCCAAGAAATATTGTTGTAAATAAAGATAAAAAATTTAGTGATCAATCAGTCATAAATATACTAAATGAATTTGAAAAATTGATCTAAGCTTAAACGAATACTTTAATTTATGTTGTCTTTATCACAGTCTAAGAATTACTTCTAGAAATTATTTTAGTGTATGGATAATTATTTTTTTGTTCTTTTGCAGTACTTAGTTCCTAAAAGACTTATATCAGAATTAATAGGTTTTTTTGCAAAATCACAAAATCAATATATAAAAACATTTTTTATTAGAAATTTTCACAAAACATATAATGTGAATATGCAAGAAGCAGTACATGAAGATCTAGCATTTTACCCCAGCTTTAATAGCTTTTTTACCAGGCCGTTGAAACCAGAATTAAGACCAATAGAAAAAAATATTCATAGTATTATATCTCCAGCTGACGGAGTTGTTAGTCAAATAGGGAATATTAAATCTGGGAAAATAATCCAAGCGAAGGGTGTTCATTTCAATCTTTTAAGTTTTCTTGGAAATGATAGAGAATATTTTCAAAAGTTTAAAGAAGGTGTATTTTGTACTATATATTTGTCTCCAAAAGATTATCATCGTGTTCATATGCCAATTGATGGTAAACTAAGTCAAATGGTTTATATTCCGGGTAAATTATTTTCAGTGAATAAAATTACTTCAAGGAATGTGAAAAATTTATATTCCATAAATGAGCGTTTGATATGTTTTTTTGATACAGTCCGGGGACCTATGTCAGTGGTGCTAGTAGGTGCTATGATTGTATCTGGTATCACTGTCCAATGGGAAAAAGATAACTGTTTTAACAAAGGAAAAATGCAAAAGTTTATTTATCCATCAATTGGCAAAGACAGTATTTTTTTAAAAAAGGGAGATGAAGTTGGTCGTTTTATGCTAGGATCTACTGTTGTGGTATGCTTTGGAAAAAATAAAGTTGATTGGTTAAATAAAATTACAGCTAATTCAATAGTCAAGATGGGGCAATGCGTGGGTAGATTTTGAATGCCAATAGAATTTTTTCTATTGATGTTTTTAGATCAATAACTATGATTTTAATGATTTGGGTCAATGACTTTTGGACTCTTATATCCATACCAAAATGGCTCAAACATGCACCGGCGGGAGAGGATTATTTGGGCTTCTCTGATCTTATTTTTCCTTGGTTTTTATTTGCCATGGGATTGTCCATTCCTTTCGCATTTTCTTATAGATTGAATAAAGGTGAAACTAAATATATTTTATTTAGACATATTATTTTTAGAAGTGCAGCCTTAATCATAATGGGATTGTTCCACATGAATATGGAAATGTTTAGCAATGAACATTCCTTGATTACAAAACCAGTTTTTGTATTATTTTGTACTACTGCATTCTTTATGATTTGGAACGATTATTCGGATGATATCAAACTAAATAGGCCCTTATTTTATTCCTTGCAAATTTTAGGAATATCGATTCTAGTTTCTATGCTTTTTCTTTTTTCTGGGAAGGATTATAATGGAATCCAAATTGGTTTCAAGGCCCATTGGTGGGGTATCTTAGGTCTTATAGGGTGGGTATATTTTATAACCTCTTGTACCTATTTATTTATTCAAAATTCAATGACTGGGAATGTGATTGCATTTTGTGTGTGTATTTTTTTAAATATTGTAAGCAGTAGTGGATTTGCATATAATATTTTTTCATGGCAAGGTGATCACTGGATTCCAGGTAATGGAGGTCTTCAAGCATTAACATTTGGGGGAATTGTCATATCACTTTTTCTTAAACAATTTCAAAGAGCATCAAATGGAAAAAGATTTTATATATTACTTTCTAGCA
>JAYPLH010000138.1:0-5438 GCA_038365355.1 Fidelibacterota bacterium | reverse complement strand
CATTTGACTTAAGTGCGATTCCAATTGGTGCGTATGAGCCTAGATGGTTTATGAAGAATTTCCATGTAAACCCTGAAGAATCAATATTCATTCATAAAGATATTAAATCAAAGAAGAGCATCGGTATGCATTTTGGTACATTTGTACTTACAACTGAACCTGTTACGGAGCCAATTGAAAAAATAAAAAATATTATTACAAATGATGAAAATTTTGAAGGTGAATTTATGATTCCTGAATCTGGAGTTATCTACTCACTTGACTAAAAATCATGAATAGATTTCAATATCATCAAATCGTTCTTGCCATGCATGATGGGTGATAATGATAAAATAGAAATGCTTATTTGAATCAAGCCCCAAAATTGTGGGATCATTTGATAAATAACTTAGTTTTTTTGCATTGGCTATCTATTTACTGTTGTATCTATTATTAAAAAAGAAAAGTAAGAATTTTTGCTATTAAGAATTACGTTAAAAAATTAAAATGTAAAATGGATCGAAAAAAAATAGTAAAATTAATCTGGGATATATGCATAAGAATTTTTATTTATTTTGGAGCCAGCATTTCAATCTTAATGGCTCAAAAAGAATATTTTCAGCAACATGTATCGTATGAAATAGATGTTAAGTTAAATGATCAGAATCATACGTTATCTGCCTTTGAAAAAATTGAATACACAAACAATTCTCCTGATACCTTAGAATATATTTGGTTTCATATTTGGCCAAATGCTTACAAGAATGATTCTACAGCATTAGCAAAGCAATTATTAAGGTTAGGCTCTACTCGATTCCATTACAGTGAGGATGAGGATAGAGGTTTTATAGATAGTCTTGATTTTTCGGTCGATGGTATTGCAGCAAGTTGGGAATATCATCCAGATTGGATTGATGTTATAAAGGTTTTATTACCTAGCCCTTTGTATCCAGGTCGCAGCACAACCGTTGAAACACCTTTTTTTGTTAAATTGCCAAAAATATTTTCTAGGCTAGGACACACAGGTAAGCACTATGAGATTACACAGTGGTATCCAAAGCCAGCTGTATATGACAAAGATGGTTGGCACCCTATGCCTTATTTGAACATGGGTGAGTTTTATAGTGAGTTTGGTTCTTTTGATGTGACCATTTCTCTTCCAAAGGAATATAGAGTTATGGCTACTGGAGACTTATTTAATAGTGGAAAGGAATTACAATGGCTGGACTCACTGGCACTACTTGGAGAGTCACTTTTGTTATTAGATAAAAAGCAATTCGACAAGAAGATAAAGACCTTGAAAAAAAATAAAAAAACGAAATTAGTTAAAGATGGTAAAAAGAATGAATTGGATAATTTTTTGGATTATAAAACTCTTCGGTTTAAACAAGATAAGGTTCACGACTTTGCATGGTTTGCAGATCCAAATTGGATAGTAAATAAAGGAGAACTTTGGTTAGAAAAATCACAAAGAAAAGTAACACTGTGGAGCATGTATTTACCAAAAAATGCAAAATTATGGAAGAGGTCTATTGAATACCTTCATGACTCAGGGTATTGGTATAGCAAATTTTATGGTGACTATCCTTATAATCACTTAACTGCAGTTGATGGTGATATGTCTGCAGGTGGAGGAATGGAATATCCGAATATAACAGTTATATCTACATCCGTTTCAGAGGATTTATTGGAGTTCGTCATTATGCATGAGGTTGGACATAATTGGTTTTATGGAATTTTAGGAAATAACGAAAGAGAGTTTACCTGGATGGATGAAGGGTTAAATGAATATTCAAATATTAGGTATTGGGAGAAAAAATATCGAGGTAAAGAGTCTCAAATTATCTTCCAGGATTTTTTACAAAATAAACTAGGGATAGGAAAGGATATTGACATTCACTCTTTTCATTATCTAGGATTTGCAGGAAGCGGGAAAAATAAAGATGCCCAACCTTTGAATATTTCAGCCAATGAAAATTTCAATATGAACAATTATAGTCAAAATTATAATAGGCCTGCTGTAATGCTGAGGTTTTTGCAGCACTATATTGGTGAAGAAAAGATGGACACCATTATGCAGAAATTCTATAAGGAGTGGCAATTCAGGCACCCCTCGCCAGATGATTTTAGATACTATTTTGATTTTTATTTAGATGAGGATTTAGATTGGTTTTTTGATAATGTCTTTTCGAGTACTGCTAGCATTGATTTTGGTATAAAAAAAATAAAAAACAGATTTCTAGTTCAAAATCTAGGTGGTTTTAATGCTCCCTATGAAATTGCATATTACAATAAAGATGGAGACCAAATAGAGCGTAATTGGTACAGGCAAGATCAAGAATATGAATATTATCAAATACCAGATAATTGTTTTTACGCAGTCATTGACCCTGATCAAATGATGCCAGATATTGTTCGAACAAATAATTCCACAAAAAGAAAATTTAAGATGAATTTCATTTTTGATAAACCAAGCTACTATCATACTGATGTAAATATCATTCCTTGGCTTTTTTCATACAATACGTATAACGGTTTTACACCAGGGATTTCTGCATGGTATGGTTTTTTGCCTGGGTATGGGAGTAATTCTGCAGTAGGTTATATTGCCTATGATCGTAACAACAATGAACCTGTTGGTAGTATTCGCTATATTAATCAAAATGATTATTTTGATTTATTTCATCAACAGAGGTTGACACTAAACTTATCAAAAATTGAAGGGCATAAAGGCGCTAGCATCGGCTTTAACGGGGTAATAAAAAAGCCTATTACAAAAAGCCCTAGATCTACTATAAGAACCAATATTTTTTACCATGACCTTCTTGAAGGTGCCTTTGACCAAAGGTTTTATGATGAAGGAAAATATTCTGTAGGAGAATTTTCCTATACCAAAAGGTGGATCAAAAATTTATTTCATGAGCATTCTTTAGGAATGGTTGGAGGTATTGGCCGAGGATTTCTAAAGAGTAGAGTTTTTGGTGAATACAAATTACAAATGACCAAAAAAATCAAAACAACTGGATTCATAAGTATTGATGCTTTTATCATAGACAAAATTGTACCAAAACAGTATAGAAATTTTATTTTTGGAAGTACAGATCCAAATTTTACTAAACTGGTTTTAAACAGGACTCCACAAAACAATGACCTTAAAGTATTAGAAAATACTTTCCATGGTATTGGAATTAGAGGTATTGACCCTAGATGTCCAGAGCTTAGTACGGTCAAGCCATTTTTTCAATTTAAAATAGACCAGTCGGTTCCATTTGTACCAGGGGAAATATTTCTGGATGTAGCGAAATCATTTGATAAAAACATATCAGATCCAAACTTTCTTTCAGCTGGCTTTGTTTTCGGACCTATCATTATTCCTGTTTACCAAAGCTGGGGAAATGATAATTATCCTAAAAATTTAAATTGGCTTGGGGAAAGGATTAGAGTAAGGCTTCCAACCATAAATTTTTAGTTTTATAGAATCTTTTTGCTTTTCAATAAGTTTTCGTAAATTTTATTCCCTCAATTAAAAAAAAATTAACAGGTGAGCCGTATATGTCTAACTGGGATAAAAATTTATTTATCGATCATTTAAGAGAACAGTGTTCCCGAGAAGTAGCAAAGGTAGGTGTAGCTATCATTGAGTTTACTGAGAAATTTGCTGATGATGTTTCTTGGGGCCGAGGTACGGAACATGGGACTTTAACGTTTCGTTGCAACACAGATATTGGTCCACTTCCTCTTTTCCATTTGACATCTAGCGGTCAACTAAATCTCCAGATTAATTTTATGAGAAGTAAAGATATTCCACCAATGGTTGTACGGGATGTAGTATTGAAACTTGAATCAAACTTCATTCGGGATTACGATGAGGTTGAATACCCTAGTGATGTATTTGTTCCAATTGATGAACTTTTTCATACTGAAAATCAACTAGAAAAGTTTCTCAAGACTATGGAAGGAGCTACATACAGACTACGCCAATAATAGTAGCAAACTTGAATTTATTTTTTTCAGATTAGATTCAAGCATTTCATTGGCTTATTTTAGCTATCCTTCATGTTAATTTGAAATGAATTATATCACCAAGCCGGTTTTCTTAATTTTATCAAATTTTCTTTTGATTGGCTCTGATTTAGAGCTCCCAATTGGCTTAACTGAAGATGAGAAACAGAGGAAAAGTGAGATATACTCTATGGGAAGGGATACGGACCCACCACCACTACCAATACGTAATATTTCAGAATTTGAACCGATGTCTGGCGTCTTGATTCGATATCCGTTTGGAATTCCAATTGATTTGATTGAGGAAATGGCTCAAGACGTTATGATATATTGTCTTGTGTCTTCAAATCTTCAGAATGCTGCTTACAATAGTATGGCAGGTGGAAGTGTTAATATGGATAATGTGGAATTTGTTCTTGGATCTACTGATAGTTATTGGACAAGGGACTATGGGCCATGGTGGGTAGTTGATGGAGATAGAAATATGTCTGTTGTTGATTTCACTTATAATAGGCCAAGGCCTAATGATAATGATGCGCCTTTAAAAATTTCTAACCATTTAAATGTGCCATATTTTTCTGCAGATCTTATCCATTGTGGAGGAAACTATATGACAGATGGTCTTGGAATTTCTGCATCAACTGATCTTGTGTTTGAGGAAAATGATATTGCAAATGATCAGGTGCTTACTATGATGGAAGACTATTATGGAATAGAGACCTATCATGTTGTTCCAGATCCTAACAACACATATATTGATCATATTGATTGTTGGGGTAAATATTTAAGCCCAACTAAGGTCCTTATTAGAGAAGTACCGAATTCACATCCTCAGTTTGATGAGATAGAAGAAATTTCTAATTATTTTTCCAATTCAACAACAAAATGGAATGAACCTTGGGAGCTGTATCGAGTTTGGACTCCATCCAATCAGCCTTACACTAATTCTCTGATTCTAAATGATAAAGTATTAGTACCCATTACGGGAAGTTCTTGGGATGAAGAAGCCCTGGCAGTTTATTCAGATGCTATGCCGGGGTATGAAGTAATAGGATTTAGTGGCTCATGGGAATCAACAGATGCTCTGCATTGTCGTATCAAAGGAGTACCCGATCTTGAGATGTTGCAAATTTTCCATAATCCATTAAATGATAGTATCCCACCTGATTCAAATGGTTATAAGATAGATGTAATCGTTGATGACCTGAGCGAGAGTGGTCTTTTTCCTGACTCGATGAAAATTTATTGGAAAACTGATGAAATAAATAATTGGAATTATACTTTCCTAAATTATTTGGATAATATAGAAAACCCTAATGGGTGGAGTGGGTGGATACCGGCATTGGCGGATTCTAGTGAAATATATTATTATATTCAGAGTGCTGACTCTTCCGGAAGAGTGGAAAAGAATCCACCAGCAGGTTGGCATAAGTTTTTTGCATACCCAACTAATGCTT
>JAYPLH010000137.1:0-5513 GCA_038365355.1 Fidelibacterota bacterium | reverse complement strand
TGAAAGCTGGGCTTCCTTTAGTAATTTCAGCAACCTTAAATTCTGGTTTTTCTGATGGGTATACTGGTCTCGCACCGAGAGAAACTTTTATTTGACTCCACCTTGATGGTCTTTCAGCATCATCAAACTTTGTATAAACCAACCTCTCATTTAAATCACTAAAATGACCAACTACTTTATCTGCTAGATCTGCGATATCTTTCAAACCCTCATAATTGACTAATTCTTTTTCATCTCTTGGAGTATGATAGTCATCGTGGATACCGGTAAAAAAGAATATTACAGGAACTTCGCTTTTGTAAAAGTTCCAATGGTCAGATGCGCTAAATAGGTTATCTCTTTGCGTGGTACCTGTGCTATATGCAACAACATTAAAATCAGAATTTTCTAAAAATGGATTTATCTCTTTTTCAAAGTTGGTTGCAGAAGGAATTCCTCCAAGATATAACGTTCTATCATTATCTAATCTGCCAACCATATCAAGGTTAACCATTAGTTGAATTTTTGAAAGATCTATTGTAGGATTTTGTACATAATATTCTGATCCTAATAAACCTAACTCTTCTCCTCCATAAAGCATAAACACTAATGTTCTTTTGTGATTATTAGATTTTGCATATTTTTCAAAAAGCTCCATAACCATTGATGTTCCTGAAGCATTATCATCGGCACCATTATTTATATCTTTTTTAGGATTTGCAGTAGTATCATAGTGACCTCCAATAACAATAAACTCATCTTTTAATAATGGGTCATTTCCAGGCAAAGTAGCTATAATGTTATAAGTTTTAACCGTTCTATCTTCAGGTTTAATATTTCTAGTTCTCTTTGCTGGAACATAATGTTCTTGAACTTCTACAAACCTTGGAGCAGGCTGAGAAACTGTATTAAAAAAGTTAACAATATAGTCTTTAGCCATTTCATCACCGATAGTTCCAGGTGCTCTTCCTTTTAAATCATCTGATGCTAGATAACCTATATGGCTTTTAAAGTCTTGAACAGTGATCTCTGAAGTTGTTGGAATCACTTCAAGTTTTGATTTATTTAAATTTAATAATGAGGCTTCAGTTGAGCAGGAAGCCAGAAATAATATTGATGTTAGTATAATCTTTCTCATTTTTTTCCTTTCTAAAGCATATATGCTACTAAAACATAACTTAATGCAAAGATAATGGTTAATACTATTATAAAAGTATTAAAATGTTTATCCATGACTGCTTTAATTGGTTCTCCAAAAAATCTTATTAATAATCCAATAATTACAAATCTTCCACCTCTTCCAAGTATAGAAGCGATAATAAAAATTGGAAGATTGATTTGAAATACACCTGCTGTAATTGAAAAAACTTTGTATGGTATTGGTGTAAATGCAGCTGTAAATATTACCAAGAAATTATGAGCATCATACTGAGCTCCAACATTATCAAAAACTTCGGGAGAAAAACCTGGTATAACACGAAAAAAGAAGTTTGCTATTCCAGTTAGCTCACCACCAGGTGTATACCATAAAAAATATCCAATTATAAAGCCAAATACACCGCCTAATACTGAACCAAGTGTGCACATAAAAACGTAGTACATTGACTTTTTAACTTTTCCAAGACATAGTGCCATTAGTAAAGGATCAGCAGGTACTGGAAAAAATGAAGATTCAGCAAAAGCGACTAAAAACAATACTAACGTACCATATGCACTTTCTGCCCAAGATAAAACCCATTGATATAGGCTCTTTAATGGTTTCATAATTTATCTAATTTTAACCATTTTTTTGGCTTTGACAAACTGACCGCCATTAGGGTTCTTAGGTGTGTACATTTGACAGAAATATACTCCAGAACTAACTTCATCTCCATTGTCATTAGTTCCATCCCAAACAATAGAGTAATAGCCAGGGCTTTTATCTTCATCCACTAAAGTTTTAACAATTTGACCTCGAATATTAAATATCCTGATAACCACATTTTGATCACTAGGAACATCATATTCTATAGTAGTGAAAGCAGTAAAAGGATTTGGATAACTTTGCTTAATTTCTAGAACATCTGGAATTAATTGTCTACCATCAACTCTTAGTTGTCCTCCAACAGCACTAGCAGTTTTAAATGACTGACCATCTGTAGCAATTACATTCCATGCACCTTCCGATACAGTCACTGTGTCTGTTTGTGCAATCAAATCTTTCAAAGCCCATGTTTTAAAATTATCAGAGGTATAAGTAGTCATAGATAAAAATTCTAAACCCTGATATCCGATCATACGATATTGAACATTATCTCCATCAACATCTTCTGCTGGCTCCCAAACAAATTTGATAGAGTCTGCAACATTCTCTGGAGTGATATAAAGCGTTCTAAAATCTGTTCCAGGTAAATATTCGCTTGAACCTAATAAATATTCTCCAATTGCTCCAAAAGAGGACGGTGGATCGTTTACAGGATTAACTGTAGCATTAAATGATACAGATGTAGAATCTATTCCTCCATTTTGAACACCTCCGTCATCTTTTACGGTAATAGTGATTAATGAAGTTCCAAATTTATTTTCATTTGGAATTAAAGCTAATTGCTCAGGAGAAGATTCTAGAATATTAATTTCTGAAAACAATTCTCTATTATCAGCAGATGCCGTAATAGTAACGTTTTGAGGATTAACATCTCCTCCGTATGATATTCCAGTTAAAGCAATATTTAATTCCGTATCCTCAAAAAACTCCACATCAGCAGGAGTGTCAATAGTTGGTGCTTGATTCGGTAAAACGATAGGTTTCACCTTGATTTCTGTTGAGAATGGACCTTCTTGACCATTTGTTTCAACTGTTAATTTATAATAATAAAATGTATCAATATCAAGACTTGAATCAGTAAATTCGACACCTGGATAATTGACGCTAGCTAAAAAGCTTGAATTGCTTGGAGTAAACCCTTCTTCAACAGATCTATAAATATTTACCTTTGTAGTAGAATCTCCTATCAATTCCCAAGTTAATGTAACACTTCCCTCTGTTGGTACTGCATAGGTTACTGTTGGTGCTTGTCCTTGTTCATTGCCCTTTGGATTTACAACAAAAAGACCTTCATCTATACCAGTAACAGCAATTACGCCGCTTGGATAATAAGGATAGTTACTCCAAGTTCCATCAAAAGATGTATTATTGTTTGCTGGATAAACGTCAAAAAAGGCACTTTCAGTTGGTGAAGAGATATTAGATATATCCAACACTCTAAGACCGCTTGTATAATGCGACATATACACTTTATCGCCAATAATGTAATTATTATGATCAATAGATGGCGTAGGACCAAAATATGTTGTTTCAACTACGGGATTACTTAAATCTTCAACATTCCAAATAAGGGTTCTTGTATTGTTGTATGCATTATTGTTTTCATCTAACTCATCATTTACAATAAAATACTTGTGATCTTCCGTTAACCACCCTTGGTGCGTGTAATAATTGTCATAACTCCCTAAACCAATGGTTTTTCCGCCTGAAGAATCATCTGATTTTGTACTTAAATCAGCAATCCAAACATTTGTCTCATTTGAACCAAAACAAATCTCTTTTCCAACATATGCTGTATCAGGACCATTATATATCACACATTGAACATCATGTGAATATCCTGTTCCATTTCTTCCTGTATTAGGATCAGATACACATGCAGACTTTGATGGGATTGATGGAGTTGAAATATCAACTATATGTAGACCTCCCGGACCACAAGTAGACGTTCCAATTGCATAAGCATATCCAGTATCTTCATTTATAAAAATATTATGCGCATTACCAAAACCACTATAATAAGCAGTATTTGAAAAAGTAGTTGGAGAAGAAACATTTCGAAGTTGGGTTAAGTCAAAAACCTGCATTCCGTGTCCGCTTGCTTCTGATACAATGAACGCATGGTCTTGATAAACTTTTATATCTCTCCAAGTAGAATTCGAAGTTTGAGTTGGCAATCTCCCCAAATATACTGGATTTTCGGAATTTGAAATATCAACAAAAGAAGTTCCATTGCTCATTCCAACTAATGCATATTCTTTTCCGGACTGCGGATCTGTCCATCCCCAAATATCATTTAAAGATGTTGAATTTGAACCACCAATTTCTGTCTTAGACATAAATGACATCAAGTCAATTTCATTACATTCAAACTGACCTGCAAAACCGTTAACACATTCTACCTTGTTTTTTATGGAAACTATTTGACCTGCAGTAGAAAAACTGCTACTTGAACTTTTGATTTCATTTCCAGTTTTGTAAACATGAAATTTGTCAGCATAATAATCCCCAGCTAATAAAAAGTTATTGTTCAATATTACATTTCTACCAAAATAGTGGTTTGATGTATTATCTGATAATTCATCAACCAATTCAAGTCTATCATACTCATTAATAACATAATTATAAATTGTTCGTTGATTAAATGTTGAAATTGATACTTGATTATCGTTTTCAGAAATTTTATATCCAAAATGAGAATTATCTAACGTAGAACTTGGTTGAATGATATAAGGATTTGTCCACGGATTTTCATCTGTTCTTGATGAATTTAAAAATGGATAAACAAAGACTTTTCCTTTACCGTTATCAGCATTTAAAGCAGAAACATATATATTTCTATCTCCAACATAGACTGATTCACCAAATTTAATTTTTTCTGCATTTTGATCGTTATTTTGAGATGGGTTAGGAATATCAATGCTAAATGGTATACCATCTTTATATTCAATTAAATGGACAAAATCTTTTAAAGATCCAATTAGAAGTTTGTCATTGTTAAATGAAGTTGAAATACCAAAACCAAACTTATTAGGCCCCTCTGCATAACAACCTTCTACATCTCCAAGATTTCTCACATCGATTCTATGAAGTGGTTCGGTAGTTATCCTTGAATTTGAATTTTCTAAACTATAAACATAAACTAATCCATCATTATAAAATGGAGAAGATATTGACAAATAATTATCGGAAATAGCAACACTATATCCAAACCTGTGAGGAAAACCTTCATTTTTAGTTTGGATAGGGTTTTCAAACACCCTATTTAGCTCCCATTCATTATTATTTTTTTTGTATAAAAATGCTGAACCGTGACCATTATTTTGCCCTGGTGATCCAATCAACATATAATCACCTGAAATAGCAATACTAAATCCAAAATCATCTCCTGGCATAGGCTTAGGAGAGTTTATTTCTCCATCTTTGGTAAACTCGCCAGTACTTTCATTAATAGAGTAAACATCAACTACTCTCGAGGTTAAAGATGAAAATGTTTTGGCAGTAACAAAAGTATTATCAGAAATAGCCATTGGAACAAATCTACCTCTGCTTAAAAGTTCAGCTGAATGACTCTTGCCCAAAGTTCCAGCAAAACTGGTACTTGTAAGAATTATTATGAAAAAAAGTTTATGTAGATTTTTTATCATTTTCTTGGAAATAAAGTATAAGAAAAAAATCTAGAAATAAGAATCTATTTTTAAGATAAATCTTCTATTGTTTCATCAAGAAA
>JAYPLH010000136.1:0-5536 GCA_038365355.1 Fidelibacterota bacterium | reverse complement strand
CCTACTAACGCATTTAGTTCCGATACAAACTCCGGTGTATCGTTTACGCTTTCTATTATAACCTCAATCGTATCAGAGACACTTGCCCTTGCTTGATTGGAAGCTATTATTACAAGCTGAGCTTCACCATATACATCTTGGTTTGCATTAAGCTCTAGTATTCCACCTGAGCTAATATTTGCTCGAAATACAGACGTATCTGAAATATTAAATGAGTAGGTCAAACTACCATCGATATCATTGAATACAGTATCTAAATGTGCTAATACTGTATCACTGAAATCTTCTTCTAAAAATAGGTCTAATATGTTAAATGTAATTACGGGTTCATCATCTACAGGTATTACATGCAATGAAAAATAAGTAGTATCGATCAACTCTCCATCTGATGCTGTAACTGTGATATTTGTCTCTCCATTCCAGTCCGGTAATGGCACCAGCACTAAACTATCACCATACATAAAAGTTTCAACACCATTAGTATCTGATATAGCGCTAAAGGTAAGATAATCATTCTCTATGTCTGAGGCGATAATTTTAACAGATGCTATGCTATCCTCCTCTATTGCCTGGAATGAAATTATTTCAAGTTGAGGTGCATCATTAACCGGTTCTACGTTGACAGTGAACTGTGTGCTTACAGAGTCACCTGCATTGTCATGTACTTCTATTTTTACATCAGTGCTACCAAAAACATTTATGTTGGTAAATAGTTCAATCGCTCCTACACTGTCTGGGCTATTGTAATAATAATTATGTGACCCGATATTTCCAAGTATAGTAGAGTCGCTAAAAGTTGCGGAAATTGTTAACTCTTGGTCTTCATTAAATGCTCCCGAAGATATTCCACTTAAGTTGATAATTAGCTGGCCTGAATCTTCTAAAATAGTTGTGTCAGCAATCGCATCTATTGTTGGAGGATCATTGATCGGGAGTATTTCAACCATGACTGTATCTTTTACCATCGCCCTCGTTGGGTTGGTCGCGATAAAAATAATATCAGTACTGCCAAATGCATTCGGTGTGATATGCATTAATGCCAGATTATCATTGATCGTTACATCAATTAGGTTTGTATCACCGATAGAAACGCTAAACTCTAGTTCACCATCTATATCTGTAAATAGACTATCCAGATCACCCAGCGTTGTGTCAGGTGAATCTTCATATAATGTTACATCTGCAAATGGCATATCTGCTATAGGTAGATCATCAACAGATTCAACTTCTAAGGTAAAATTCATTGTGTCTGATAAAGCATTATCAAATACTCTGACATAAATCTCAGCGCTACCAAACCAATTTGGATGCGGCGTAATCAATAACGAGTCATGCTCATAGTCTGAACTGTTTCCACTAAGGTCAATCTGTATTTGACCAAAATCTTTATCACTCCAAGTTTCATAGCTTAAAGAATCACCGTCAACATCATAGCTATTAAATTCCAATTTTAGAAAGCCATCCTCAAGCATTGTAGTATCGTTCAATTCAGCAATAGTTGGTGCATCATTGACAGGAATTATATCAACCATAAATTCTGTGCTATCGTACAATTCTCCATCTGATACATGGATATAGCTCAAAAATTGTCCATTCCAATTTTCCGCTGCATTTAGTATTAGAGTGTCTCCTATTATTGAGACATAATTTTGGTCATAGGGCTCATAGAAGGATAAGCTGTCATTATCAACATCGAAAGCACTCAAAGCTATTACTAACGAATCATCTTCATAAAAAGATGTATCACTAATTGCCGTTATTACTGGTGCATCGTTGACTGGCAATACATTTAAAGTAAAACTAGTTGAAGCTGAATCTATTGCATCATTAAGAGTCCCTCCATCGTCTTTAACAACGATAAAGATTTCTGCCAAGCCGCTAGAATCATTTTCGAATGAAAATGAGATATTTGCAAAATTATCTGGATAGTTATAATTGATTGATAAATCTTTTACATTAGAATTCGTAGTAGTTGCAGATACGAATATGGAATCATTCTCACTCTGACTACCATCCGTAATCCCATATAATAATCTCATTATATTTCCAGCATCCTCAAATATAGTTGTATCACTTATGCTTGAAATAGTGGGGGTAAAATTAACGTATGGGGAGCCACTTATATGCTCGTATGCACCTATGTCAGGGCTAGAGCCCTCTGGGAATGGTCTAATACTGCCTTCAATGTCATTCTGTACTTGAGTAATCAGAGTTCCCGCGCCAATTAATTGAGAATATTGATTTAAATGATAATTATCATTATTTAAATCAACAAACATAGGGTCAACATTTAGATTATTAATTCCATAAGATAGTAAACCATTATTATTGTCACTAATAAAAATACTATCCAAACCACCATGGATATTGCTATAATCAATATTGATATTCCCCTGATTATAATCATCCAAAACTATTTTATTATTCCAAACAATGCTATTTAGCATTTCAAAAGATTCATTATTAGTATGAATTAATATCGCTGATGCATCAAGACCAAATTGGTTATCTACGTTATTAACCATTGTTGTATTGTAAATAGTTGTATTTGGTATGTTACACATTATCGCGCCACCATCTAATGCTTCATTATTATAAAATAATGAATTTCTTATGTTTACACTTCCGCCGTTTCTCATAGCAACTCCTCCACCACCAGCAGAGTTTGCAAGATTCTCACTAAAAATACATGACTCGATGGTAACGCTGTAATTAGACCCGTCTAAAAGTAGCGCACCTCCATTTTGATTTGAACTGTTGCCAACAAAGTGATTATTTAAAAGCTCAAAAGAAGAATTACTTCCAGACCCATATAAATTCAAGTGGCCACTATTTTGAGAAAAATTATTATTGGACAATGTAACATTTAAATCTGGGCCACTAATATTAGCTGCAGTGGGTCCACTATTATTTTCGAATGTTGAGTTTTTAATTTCTAAAGTAACATTTGTTGGTCTTATCCAAGCAGCACTTGACTCACCTGATGCACTATTGTTTTCAAAATTAACATCTTTAATTATTAAATCTGCTGCTAAACCTTCATTTGTTTGTATAAAGACACCGCCGCCATAAGTAGCTGAATTTTCCCTAAGGATAAGATTATTTAGTGAAACGTTATTGTACTTAGCAAAAATTCCTCCGCCAACTGGTCCATTTACCCCTGGCCAACCATCTAAGGTTCCAGAACCATTTTTAATAGTCAAATTCTTTATTGATGAATTACCAGAGTTGGGTTCAGCTATAGATATAACAGAGCCAGTATTACTACCATCAATAATTGTATTTATTTTGTCTTCTCCAATTAAATGAATAGCACTAGAACGAAATTTTACATTTTCAACATACGTACCATTTGAAATAAATATGCTATCATCATCTGAAGCAAAATTTATAGCGGCTTGTATAGAACTAAATGGGTCACTGTTGGAGCCAGAGGCGGTTGAAATGTTTCCATCTAAACTAACATACCATTTGGACTGGTTTTCACCTATATCGTATTGAAAATAGCCAATATCAGCTATCATGTCATTGATCTGAAATTGAGTACTCGGATTTCCAGAATTAATCAATGGAGAGGTTGCCAATAAACCATAATCATTATTTTCTTGATCTATAAACAAAGGGTCAACATCAATATTGCCTTCTCCCCAATTTAAGTTAGTATTACTTGATAATTGAAAACTGTTACCTCCACTAATCATTGAATGATTTATGATTATGTTATCTTGACCATCTGAGCTAGATGGATAAGCTGAGATAATTTCATATTCAGCATCATTTGAAATAATTGTATTAACAACATTTAATTCACTTGGGGAATGATGTATAAAAATGTGTCCGCTATTTTGACCTATACCAGAACCAGAAATATTATCTACGATTGTACAATTTATTAAATCGATATCAGAAACAAATAGTTTTATAGCTGACCCTTCATTAGCAGTATTATCGAAAAATAATGAATTTTTTATCGTACAGTTAGAACCATTAAAACCTCCTGTTGAGAACATGCCTCCACCTTGAGATGCTGTATTTCCGGATATAATACAATTATCGATTAAACCGTCAATTAACTGAGCAACGTATACACCACCACCACTTTCAGGCGTTATATTATTAGCGATTTGTGTATTTTTTAATTCAACAATTCCTCGGACAAATGCTAAACCAGCACCTCTATGCGTACTTGTATTTTGTAAAACAGTAGAGCTGTCTATTGATATAGTTTTGGATAAACCATCATCCACGAAAGACCAGATAGCACCACCTTGTCCATTAGTAGCCTCGTTATTATTAAAAATTATACTAGAAGCACTAATATTCGAGTTGTGACTAAAGATTCCACCACCATATTCAGCTGAGTTATTTTGTAAAACTATATCTTTCAAAATCAAATCACAGGAAATAGATACTATACCGCCACCCATTAATTGCTCATCAGTAATATAGCTATCAGAGTATAAACCTGCTAATCCAGTTCCATTTTGCAATTTAAACCCTAAGATTTTATTCGTTCCATTATGACCATTATTTATTTGAATTACGGTTGATGCTTCACTGCCATCTAAAATTGTACTGGCTGAACCTTGCCCAATTAAATTTATATTTTTTCCACTAATAACCAAATTTTCAAAGTAAGTACCGCTGTTAACAATAACGGTATCATTCGAGTTACTAGCATTGATTGCGCTCTGAATGTTTCTGAAAGGTTTGTCAAATAAACCACTATTATCGTCCGAACCAGATTCAGACACATACCATTTTGTTTTATCACAGCCTTGACCGTATGCACCTATATATAATCCTTGATCAGATGCGTTCAGTGCCGGCGAATTTGCGTCTAATGATAATATACCATTATCCAAATCACAAAATAATGGATTATAACTGTAGTTACCGTCTCCCCAATTCAATTGAACATTGTTATTTGTCTGTATACCATTTTGGCCATTTGAAATGTTTGAGTATGAGATATTTAATGTATTAGAAACTGTACCTTCATTTATAAAAATTTCTGCATCACCAACATTTTGCCTAATAATTGAATTTAGAATAGTTACGATTGAACCTCCATTTATAATCATGCCAGAAGCGGATAAGTTTCCAACAACCGAACAATTAGTTAGGCTAACAGTACTTTGATCAATTTTTAAACCACCTCCACAGCAACCAGAGTTTTTTGTAATTACAACATTCGAAATATCAACATCTGAATTAAAAACATTAATTCCCCCACCGTGACCGGAGGCAATATTATCTTTAATGATTAAATTTTTCAAAGTTGGGCTAGAATTACTTACTACAATGCCGCCCAATCCATTGATTATTGAAAAATTTATTATAGATGCATCTTGATTTTCTCCATTAAGAAAAGATACTACTCTGTCAATTCCATCACCGCTAATTATAGTAGAGTCAATATTTTCTCCATATAACTGAATGTTCTTTCCATTGAAATTTATATTTTCATTATAAATACCATTTTTTACTAGAACCGTATCACCATCGCTAGCAGCGTCAATGCCGGTTTGAATGG
>JAYPLH010000135.1:0-5548 GCA_038365355.1 Fidelibacterota bacterium | reverse complement strand
CTGTTGAGAGATTTTCAACTGCAATAGCAAAATTATCTTTTTGAATTTTGTTAGAGAATGTTTTGATTTGTATACCGAGGCTATTAATAAAACTTCCCATAAATAAAATACCAACTGAAACAGATAGCCCCAGAACTACTACTACTCCTAAAGTTCTAGATCCTACATACCCTTCGAGGTAATCTACGGATTGCAAGAAAACAGAAGTTAATAAAAAAGAAAAAATTAATATTAATATCAATGGTGAAAAAAAAGGTATAATAATCCACCCGAGAAAGGATATAATTACAAATAATAGTGTTCTGTAAATTTTTTGGAGTGGGTCCAAAGTTACTTTGATTTAATTATATTTTTATTAGTTTCACGCAATCTTTCGCCAAGTACTCTAGAAAGATTTAGTAGAATTTTATTTCCTAATTCTGGGTATCGATTTATAAGTGTTAAAAGATCTGTCCTAAAAAACCCTATTAACCTTGAAGGAACAGTGCAAATGGCTGAAGCAGATCTTGGTTCTTCGTCAAGTAATGCTAATTCACCAAAAAAATCTCCAGAATGTAAGCTTGCAAAAATATTTCCCGATTTAGGGTCTTTAATTTTGATTTCACCATCAAGTATAACATACATTCCTTCAGCTGGAGCATGCTTTTTAAAAACATATTCAATTGATTTATATTCTCTTTCATGTGTGAGTTGTGCAATATATTTTAGTTCTTTTTTTAATAAATTTTCAAAAATTGGAATCCTTTCTAATGCTTTAAGAACTGGGTCGGAATTGTCTTTCTTACGAAAAAAATTTTTGTATAGTGCTTCCAAAGAGTTGTCCTAACAAAAGAAGATTAACATTAAAATAAAATTTGTTTTATTGATGCTCTTCGCAATCATCCCACCAACTTGGACCGCATTCGCATTCAATTCCCTTTTTGTCCCAACATTCTTTATCAATATGCCATTCCGTGATTTTACCATTTAAAGCAGTATTGTCATATATGTATTTAGTTGCTATTACTCCATTCCCATACCATCTTGTCCACAATCCATTTTTGAAACCATTAAAGTAGGATCCTTCTAATCTTTTCATTCCATTCTCATGCCAGTAGATCCAATCTCCGTTTCTGATGCCATTTTTAAAGTTCCCCACCATAGATTTTGGTCCGCTAAAATGGAAAGTTTCTTGTTTAATTAATTCAAGTCCTTCTTCTGTATCTTGATAATAAGAGATTGCGCTTATTTTACCATTATTATGTGTCTGAACGACCTTCGAAGTATCATTTCCAAAGGAAATAGAAACAATTATGTTAAATAAAATTATAATATTTTTCATTTGGCTTAGGTATGATATCGTATAATCTACAAATGTAATTCCATTAAAAAAATATCAGCTTAATTAATGCACACTTCTTAAGAATTTAAAAAGGTTGATAAAAAAGAAATTATTTGTACTTTTTGTAAAGATTTAGCTGCGCCTAAGGTTATAGTCATTAATCTTAGTGTTAATTAAAGCACATTTATTATTCATTTACACATTTTTATTTAAACAGTCCCAATTAAAATGGAAAAATATAAAAATAAGTTTGAAAAATTTTTTCATAATAATAAAGAAAATATTATAAATAAATGGGACCACTATTTTGATATTTATGAAAGACATTTTTCTAAATATAGAGATAAGGATATTGTGCTAATGGAGGTAGGGGTTTCCAATGGAGGAAGCATAAAGATGTGGTTAAACTATTTTGGGAAAAATACCAAAATATATGGTATCGATATAGATCCAAGATGTAAGGAGTTTGAGGAAAACAATGTTGAGATTTTCACTGGCTCTCAATCTGATCTACAGTTTTTAGAAAAGATTAAAAAGAAAATTCCGAAGATTGATATATTAATTGATGATGGTGGGCATTTTATGGAACAACAAATAACAACATTTAATGTTCTTTTCAGTCATGTTAAAGATGATGGAGTTTATTTATGCGAAGATTTACATACTAGTTATTGGCTTTATTTTGGAGGAGGTTATAAACGAGATGGTACTTTCATAGAATATTCAAAAAATTTTATAGATCAACTAAATGCTTTTCACTCTGAACAAAGACAGCTAATTCCAAATAGCTTTACCCGTTCAGTAGATTCAATTCACTACTATGATAGTGTCTTAGTAATTCATAAGAAGAAAAAATCTTCACCAAAAAATCTTATATCGGGAGAGATTTCATTTAATAACAAGAAAGTAGAGAATTATCGTCCGAATATAAAACCATATAGGAAAAAAACATTTCTCAAAATTATAAATATTATTTTAAGATATTTTAGAATTAAGAGCATATTTTGGAGATAGGTTTAGGCAGAAGCTTTAATGCCTTTTAAGCAGCTCTGGAAAATCTTTAAGGATATTACTAATGGTTTATAGAAATAAATTTTCATTTATTTAGGAAAATTTAATAAAGGATTAAAAATATTTAGTCAATTATTTCAAGTCCTTATTATGTTAATTATTTGTTTTGCATGAACAGAGATGTTTTCTTTTGAATATTTTTCATTAAAAGTATTTAATGCATTAACAGAAAAAAAATCCCAGTTTTCAATAATTTTTGATATTGTTTTTGATAAATCACTTTTTTTAATTAAATCAACAATAAATCCATTCTTTCCGTTGACTATAATATCTTTGGCCCCTTCAGTATTTGTACAAATAACAGGAGTTCCCTCTCTTAAAGATTCAATGTTTACAATACCAAAAGCTTCTGATTTACTTGCGGATATGCTAGCAAAGCATTTCGAAAATATTGCTCCAATATCTTTATTTGGTATATTCCCTAAAAATGCAACACGGTTTTTTTGCTTTAATGATTCAGTTAATTTTTGCAAGGTGTTTTTTTCAGGTCCATTTCCAACAATTAAGAGATTTAGTTTTGGATTTGTTTTTATACATTCATTAAATGCATAAAGTAGGTTTTTATGACCTTTTGATAAAGACAGTCTTCCAACAATGCATATACTAAATTCACGCTTATCTAATGGTTCCCAATTATTTTTTGATTTTTCTAATAGGTATGGAAGTACAGATATTTTGTTTTTTTTAATTTTAAAGGATTTGGTAATTAATTCTGACATCATAGTTGAATTTGTTATTACATGAGTGTTGATTTTCAATATTAATATTTTTCTTTGTTTTAAAAACCAATCATGAATAGAGTTTTTTTTTGAATCAATTTTAAGTTGATTTGGAGAAGTATGTAAATAATTGATCCTATTAGGTACTCCAAAAACATAGCTAGCAATTGACACAATATTAGTAGAACCAAAATTAGAAATACACAGTACTGGTTTTTCTTTTTTTATTATTTTACATATGAATATAAAGTCTTTTAACCTAGTTGGTCTTTGATTTGGGTATGTAAAATATTTTATGTTTTTTCCATTAGGAGGTAAAGTTTTAACTTTGCCATCAAAAATAAAAATAACCAAAAAATTGTTATTATTAAATTCTTCTCCTAGGTATTTAAAGTAATCTGGAATAGCAGTTCCAAACTTACTTGTGCTAATTAAGATTGATTCCATATTTTATATTCTAGCTAATAATTTTATTATATTAAGATTATTCCAAAATATTTCAATTATCAAAAAAACGCATATGAATCTACCTACCTGCCTTTATAAGAAAAAGAACGTGATTAAAAAAATATTTATTTTTCTGATAAAGTATCTTAATTATTTATTAAATTAGAACTAATCCTTTTATCTATAAATAATTAACCACATATGGCAGTTATGCTATAAGTTTTTAAATAATAAAGAAAAATATTTAAAAAATTAAATGTCAAAAGAAAAAGAAAATCAAATTAAATTTGATCCAGGTAGTCCTATCGGATGTGGAATTGCTATTTTAGTATTTGCTTTTGCTATCGTTTCTCTAAATTGGGGATTCTTTACAAGCATGACAGATTGGGGCTTAAAAGATGGTGAAAATTTACCTTTTTATCATATTTATGATTTTAAAGGTCAAGGAAGATATAAAGATACACTCTTTTTTTGGGTGCATCAGTATTTAAATGTCCCTTCACTCGTCATCGTTATATTTGGTACTTTAACAGCTTTAATTATCAGTCTACCTTTAGATAGGATATCAAATGTTCCTAAAATACTTTCAAACATTTGGAAAACTGAAAATTGGTCATACCTTGCAGTAATTGATCAAATCTGTGATTACGCTGCAAAAGCTAGAAAGCACGGTACTTTTTCCCTTGATAAGGAAGTGCAAACTCTCCCTGAGGGCTATATGAAGGACTGGTTAGACTTAATGATAACTGAAAGAGATCCTAAAAAATTAAAAACATATATGTTCACAGAAATGGCAAATATGGCAAATCGTCATAAAAATGGAGCTGATTTTTTTAAAAAAGGTGAAAAATATGCTCCTTCTTTTGGAATGATGGGAACCGTAATGGGTCTTATAGTAATGATGAATGGATTTGAGCTTGAGGGCAAAGAACTCTCCGAAACCATGACAGATCTTTTAGGAGGAATGGGAACTGCGTTGATAACTACTTTATATGGTGTTTTGCTTGCAAATTTTATTTTTGGACCAATAGCAGGGAAACTTGAAACTCTATCAGGAATTGAAGTGCGGCATAGAACTGTTGTTATGGAGGGTATTATGTCAATTCATTCTAGGGAACATCCAATTATAGTAAAAGAAAGGCTAATGACGTTTGTACCAATTGCTGATAAAGATATAGAGCAAAAGCCAGACCAAAAATAGTATTTAAAAACTTGGATTCTTTATATTGCAAGATATAAACACATTACAAAGTTCAGATTCTTCAGATGAGGGAGCTCAAGCATGGGCAATCCCCTTTGCGGATATGATGACTTTGCTTTTAACGCTCTTTATACTATTACTAGTTATATTAAAAGAATCCGAAAAGTTTGTTGATAGGCAAATTAATTTGTTATTGCAAGAAACTTATGAGCAATTAGATGAGAAGATAAAAAATGAGAACGTGTCTATAGAACGAGTTACAAAAGGAATACAGATTACATTAAGAGGTAATTTGTTTCAATCTATGAAAGCAAATGTTAATAAAAGCTATATTCCAATAATTCAAGAAATTAGTAAAATTATTGAGGATTGTAGATTATTTAATATTGAGAGTAGTAAACAATATTCTAGTTTGTTAACTTTTTTAGAGGATGGCAATCAGGAGCTGAATGTGGAAATACGATGTGAGGGACATACAGATGACGCAATTTTACCTCCACAAGCTGATTATCGCAATAATTGGGAGCTTTCTTCAGCTCGATCCCTTAAGGTAGTAAATATAATGAATGATGCTTCAAATATCTCGGAGAAATATTTTTCCTATAACGGATATGGTGAGTTTAGACCTTTAATTAACGTGTCAGGCATAGATGATTTCCAAAAGAAAAAGCAGGCAAGGGCATATAATCGAAGAGTTGAAATATATCTTGATGCATTTGCACGTCCAAAAACAAGATCTTCTGAGGATGAATTTTTAAAAATGTTGAACAATAAATTTAATAAAGAAGA